>CAZGKZ010000181.1:0-3174 GCA_964526315.1 uncultured Geobacteraceae bacterium | reverse complement strand
ACCTTGTATACTTGTCCCCCTGTTTTGAACCACGTTGTTCCAATTCTGCATCAATTGCATTGAGAACTTCCCATTTATTCATTGACCAGATGGGTGCCAGTAGAATATCTCGTGGTCCATCACCGGTCAGCCTGTGGATCAAAGTTTCCGGTGGTAATCGTTCAATAAAATCAACCACCAGTTCAACATATTCTCCCATCTCCAACATCGGGACTTGACCCTGTTTGTACAATTCTCCCAGGGGAGTCCCGTTCAGGACATGGAGTAGATGGAGCTTGATTCCGTCCACCTGCAACCGTGCAACTTCATCTGCTGTTGCCAGAATATCTTCACGGCTTTCACCGGGAAGGCCAAGAATGACATGGGCGCAAACCCTTAGATCACGTTGTTTTGCCCGTTGGTAGGCATCGAGAAAACAGGCATAATCATGCCCCCGCTGAAGATAATCGAGGGTTCGATCATGAATACTCTGCAACCCCAGCTCTAACCAGAAATCAGTTTTCTGGTGATATTCTCCCAACAGATCCATGACCGGCTCCGGGACGCAATCGGGGCGAGTACCAACGGCGAGACCGACCACATCTTCGACCGCCAGAGCCTGATCATAACAGTCCCGCAGACGGTGAACTGGAGCAAAGGTATTGGAGAAGGGCTGAAAGTAGGCGATAAACCACTTGGCGCGATATTTTCTCCGCATCAATTCTTTCGCCCGTTCTACCTGGCTGGCAATCGATTCACTCCGCTCTATTCCGACCGAACCGGAACCACCGGGATCGCAGAAAATACAGCCGTTAGAGCCGCGCCCCCCCTGGCGGTTTGGACAGCCAAATCCGGCATCAATAGAAATTTTATGGACTCTGCCACCAAAGTGTTGTTTTAAATGGGTGGAGTAGAGGTTGAAGGCTTTTGTTCGCATGGTCGGGACTATGCCAGTTGCTGAGAGGCAGGGCAAGTGACTTATTTCGGGAAGGTGGTCACCTGAGAAAAATTGGTATAATTTTACCCACTGATCAGGAACTTCCGGTTATAATGGTACATTGATGCAACTATGATTCAGGTTACATGAAACTGATTGAGAAAAGGACATAGAATGACTGCAGCTGTTGCTGATTTGAAAGATACGAAAACCCTCAAAGTCTGTATCCTCTGGCATATGCACCAGCCCGATTATCGTGATCCGGTCAGTGGCCAGACGTTGCTTCCCTGGACCTGGCTGCATGGGGTGAAAGATTATGGTGAGATGCTGGAAACCATCGTCGAGACCGATGCCCGGGTCACTATTAATCTGGTTCCTTCACTTTTGGAACAGCTTGAGCGTTACGCCAGTGGCGAGGCACAGGATCGTTGGTTGGCACTGCTCTCCCGTTCTCCCGGAACCATGTCTGACATTGAACGACAGTTTATGGTCGAACAATTTTTTTCGGTCAATGAAGAGACGCAGATTTTTTCTAATCGACGTTATCATCAACTTTATCAATTGCGTGGGGTTGGTGCCCAAGTGGATGGAAAAAATTTCAGTGAGCAGGAACTTCTGGATCTTCAGGTCTGTTTTCTCCTTGCCTGGACCGGTTCTCATCTGCGGAGGAATTCGTCGCTTGTTGCTGAACTATTGCAACAGGGAGAACTTTTTCGTGAGGAGCAGAAACAGCAGTTGCTGGTATGTTGCAACGAAGAATTAAGTCGGGTTCTTGATTTTCACCGGCAGTTGGAGGAGGCGGGACAGATTGAGATTTCAGTGACCCCATATGCCCATCCAATTTTACCCCTACTCTGTGATCTCCACACCGCTCTGGAGCCAAGTCCGGGGTTACCCCTTCCTGCGGTAGATTTTCGTCATCCTGAAGATGCGCGGTTGCAGGTGAGGGAAGGGTTGCGGACTGCCGAACGGATTTTTGGTCAACGCCCGCGCGGGATGTGGCCGGCTGAAGGGGGGGTGAGTACGGCAGCAGTCAAGTTGATGCAAGAGGAGGGGGTTCTCTGGGCAGCTACTGATGAGGATATCCTGGCTCGGAGTCTTGATGGGGGACTGAACCGACGCAGTGATCTGTATCATATTTACCAGTACAATGATTTACCCTTGTTGTTTCGAGATCGGGAACTGTCCGACCGGATCGGGTTTCTCTATGCCGGTTGGGAGAGCAGCGAAGCGGTTAACGACCTGCTGAAACGGTTGCAACGGATTTCCAGTCGGGCTCCGGGGGGGACAGTTGCAATTATTCTCGATGGGGAAAATTGTTGGGAACGTTATCCTGACAACGGTTATCCATTTTTAAGCGATTTCTATCGGGCACTACAGGATGAACCATCGTTGGAGATGTCAACTATCAAGGATGCACTGGTTGAGAGCCAACCAATCCCCTTGGCTAGATTAGCTTCCGGGTCATGGATAAGATCTGACTTTACCACCTGGATTGGACATCCAGAGGAAAACCAGGCCTGGGAGCTGTTGAAACAGACCCGGGCTGAAGTTATTACCGATGAAATCGAGACTGCTCTGGCGCAGCCACAGGAACCTCTGAGTGACTTGGTTCGTGAACTGTTGCGGGCCGAAGGGAGTGATTGGTTCTGGTGGTTTGGTGATGAACATGCAACGGCTCAGGCCGATATTTTTGATCGCCTGTTTCGGCGACATCTGGAAGGTTTGTACCATCTGCAGGGGCTACCTGTTCCTTCTCGATTGCATCGGGCAATCAAACCGGTGCAGAAAAAGGTGGTTGGATTTGAACCAACGGCTTGTTTTACTCCGCAAATTGATGGTCGTATGGGGAATTATTTTGAGTGGCTGGCTGCCGGTAGAATCGAACTGGCAGTTGGTGGCGCTATGCATTCCAGTGGTAGAAGTTTAGAGGACCTCTATTACGGATATGATCAGACCCACATCTATTTTCGCTTTGATCAGCCAGAATTGTTAAGGCAGCTCTGTGGTAAGAATGGCTATTTTGAAATTCGTTTGATCGTTAAAGAACTGTTTCAGTTGCGTTATCACTTTGTCGATAGCACCCTGGAAATCTTCTCTGACGGAAAAAAAGTTGATAACGGGAGAGGGGCATGCGGAAAAATCCTGGAATTGGCTGTTCCGTTGACGGCAGTGCAATTGCAGGTGGGGGATATTATCAATCTGAGTTGCCATGCCTTGCAGAACGGCCGTGAAAACGGGCGGTGGCCGGCAGAAGG
>CAZGKZ010000180.1:0-3182 GCA_964526315.1 uncultured Geobacteraceae bacterium | reverse complement strand
GGCGATATCTCAGTTGCTGGTGTGTACATTATTACCGGTCAGCCAGAGCATCCAGGTGCTAAATTACTGATTGAAATCAACTTGCCGGATGAACAGCAGGTGATCGTTTATGGGCGGGTTCGATGGGCAAAGAAGGTTCCCCCAAACTTGATTCGGTTGGCAAATAAAGCGGGAATGGGGGTGCAGTTGACCCAGTTTGAAATGGGACAGCAGGCTCTCGAAGATTATTTGGCAACTTTACGGCGCTAATTTATTATGAGCCAAAATCTAACCACCTCTACATATCTTCCTGCTGTTTCTCCCGATCTTGTTCTGGTTCTTTGGGGCCATGGGGAGTGGCAGGTCAAAAGTCTTTCGGACCGTCTGGCTCTGTGGTCGGCGATTGATACCGATCAGATCCGGGGGCGTTCTCCTGCGGCCCTTTTCCCTGATGCTGTTCCAGATATAATTTCGTTAGCCAACGAAGTTTTGCAGCAGGGACAAGATTTAACCGCGGTTAAGTTGCAGCTTTTACCGGAACGACCAGAATTTCTTGCTGACGTTCAATTTGCCGGTTTGACGGAAGACTATCTTGGGCAGTTGGTGCGGATCAGCTTGCGGGATGGATCGGTTGCCAGTCAACAGGAGAAGGGTTTTCGTAATATGGTGGGAAGTAGCCCCGCCATGCACGAAGTGTTTCGTAAGATCCGTCTATATGCTGCTTCTGATGCATCAGTTATTATCACCGGCGAAACCGGTGCAGGTAAAGAGTTGGTTGCCCATGCCTTACATGAAGAGAGTCCACGTCATACAAAACCATTTGCGGCTCTAAACTGCACTGCCATTAGTGAACAATTACTTGAATCAGAGTTGTTTGGCCATGAGCGAGGTGCTTTTACCGGTGCGTTGCGGGAGCATCATGGTTACTTTGAGCGTGTCGATGGCGGTACACTGTTCCTGGATGAAATTGGTGATATGCCAATGCATACCCAGGCTAAACTGCTACGGGTTTTAGAGGATGGTCAGGTGCAGCGGGTCGGGAGTGAAAAGAGTCGGCAGGTTGATGTCCGTTTTATCGGTGCAACCAATATTTTTCTGGAACAGGCGGTTGCAGAAAAGAAATTTCGCGCTGATCTTTATCACCGTCTGGCGGTTTTGCGGATTCATCTTCCCCCACTCCGGGAGCGACCAGAAGATATCCCCTTGTTGGCGGAGATGTTTCTGCAGGAGTTTAATTCCAAGTATGGGAAAGGGATCAAGCGGTTGACCAATGAAGCAGTCCGTTTGCTGCAATCATATCTCTGGCCGGGAAATATCCGTGAGTTGAAAAATGTTATTGAACGGGTGGTGGTGGAATCGGAGACAGAGGCTATTGGTGCGCGAGCTTTTGCTGAATGGATTCATGAACGGCAGCAGTTTGCCGGGGCAGTCAGCTCTTCAGCCGTAGCGACTCAACGGAAGAGCCTTCCCGCGGTTATCCCCTATTCGTCCATCGCTCAGCCCCCTTTATCTTCGCCAGGTTCAGTTCAATACCCTGTGGGGCAACGGGTGGAATTGTCGGAGGATTTGATCCGGCAAGCGTATCGGGATGAAGGGGGGAATCTGTCTGCTGCAGCAAGACGTCTGGGAGTTCATCGGGCAACCCTCTATCGCCATCTGCAGCGTCTCAATCTGACCCGCAAAGACATTTCCTGAGCTTCATAGCTGTATGAGCAGCAAAACTGCCAGTCAAAATCACAATTCTATCAAGTATCAATCAACTTTCCAACTTTTTCACAAATGTACCGGGCAATTGGCATTGCTGAGGTTGCTGCCGGTGACGGGGCGTTACCAACAATCAAGGTGCGCTCAGTTTCGACGAACAGAAAATCATCCAGGGTTGTCCCATCCGGTTTAACCGCCTGAGCACGAACCCCAGCAGGATAAGGGAGCAGATCGTTAAGGGTCACTTTGGGGCAGTAGCGGTTGACCTGTTTCAGATAGCCGGGGCGGTAGAGAGAATTTTTCAGCTCAAGCAGGGTGGGTAGAGGGTATTTCATTACCAGACGGTAAAGACCGGCATAGCTGAGCATCTCTGCTAAATCACGAAAATTGATTGTCCAGCGGCTGTAACCTTCCCGTGCCATTGCCAGGGTAGCATTGGGGCCGACGGTGAGAGAACCATCAATCATCGGGGTTAAATGAATTCCCAAAAATGGGAGTTCAGGATCGGGGATCGGATAGATAGGGTGGGTGACTATTTCACTTTTTTCAGCCGGAAGCTGAAAATATTCGCCCCGAAAGGGGAGGATTTTAAAGGTTGGCTGTTGTCCCAACATCCGGATCACCCGATCAGAATGGAGTCCGGCACAGCTGACCAGAAAGTTTCCACTGAAATTTCCCAGACTGGTTGTCACCTCAATCCCGCTGGTTTCTTTCAGTGCAGTCACCAGACAGTGGGTATAAATTTCTCCACCGCCAGCGATAACCTGCTCTGCCAATTTGTTTGTTACCTGCTCAAAATCAACAATCCCGGATGAGGGGACCCAGGTTGCGGCAACCCCGACAACATTGGGTTCAAATTCGTGCAGCTGCTGCTGATCAAAAACTTCCGTCTCTATCTCGTTAATTCGACACCGTTCGAGCAGATCCTCCATCCGTTCAGCATCCCGTTCATCGGTTGCCACCAGTAACTTTCCGGTGACTCGGTAGGGGATGTCATGTTCCTGGCAGAACTGTTTGGTGTCCCGGTTTCCTTCACGGCAGAAGCGGGCTTTCAGGCTGCCTGGAGCGTAATAGACCCCCGCATGGATAATTCCACTGTTGTGTCCGGTTTGGTGGGCAGCCAGTTTTTTCTCTTTTTCCAGAACGACAACGGTTGCTCCGGAAAATTGTTGTTGTAACTGCCGTGCAGTCGCCAGACCGACAATACCGCCACCGATGACAATGAAATCGTAGTTCTTCAAATTTAGCAGTTCCTTTGATTTGTTCAGGATGTGTTTCTAACTGTTTTAGCTCAATTATTCCTGATAATCCCGCTTGGTTTTTTCCATCTGGTCAGCATAATGGGCAAGCAGGGTTCGGCGTGACATCATGTAGAGAACCTTGTTGGGAATTTCAGTATCAACCACTGGGATTTCATCCAGATTCCGGGCAGTCAATTTCTTCATCACATCGGTCAACTGATCCTCCGGAGTTGCAGTAATGACGTTGCGGGTGGCAAT
>CAZGKZ010000179.1:0-3183 GCA_964526315.1 uncultured Geobacteraceae bacterium | reverse complement strand
GCCAGACTGGGCAGGTAGCGTTCGGTCAACCTTTTGACATGGAGTCGGATTGTTGGCGTACAGAGTAACACCGGATTTCCCCCGGCAACGTTCTGCAACGCCTTGGTCAAACTGTTGATCAGAGCTTGTGCAAACCCCGGCTCAAGAGCTAGATAAGCCCCCTGATCCGTGGTATGTAGCGCTTCTTGGATCTGCGTTTCAACATCTCGATCAAAAGTCATCACTTCCAATACCTGCCCATCATCGCTATAACTGTTGCTGATCGAACGGGCCAATATGGCACGTACATGTTCGGTCAGTTGATCAGGGTCTTGCACAACTGGTGCCCAATCTGCCAAAGTTTCTAAAATAGTTCTAAGATCGCGAATTGAGACCCCTTCACGAAGTAAATTCTGCAGAACGCGCATCACCACACCAAGATTCAGAAGTGCCGGAACCAGTTCTTCGACTAACTTTGGATACTCTTTGCCCAGATTATCCAGCAAATTCTGTGTTTCCTGACGACCAAGCAGTTCATGACCGTGAGTTTTGATCAATTCACTCAGATGAGTTGCAACCACCGTGGTGTTATCAACCACGGTATAACCGGAGATCTGGGCACGTTCCTTCTTGTCTTCAGAGATCCAGACAGCAGGAAGATTAAAAGCGGGCTCAACTGTTTCAACACCCTTAATTACCTCAGTCGCAGTACCGGGATTCATCGCCAGAAAATGACCAGGGAGAAGCTCTCCACCACCAATTTTCACCCCTTTAAGGACGATGGCATATTCATTGGGCTTAAGTTGTAAATTGTCTTTGATGTGGACAGGAGGAACTATAAACCCCATATCAAGGGTAAACTGGCGCCGGATTGACTTGATTCGTGGCAACAGTTCTCCATTTTGAGCAGTATCAACCAGTGGAATTAACCCGTAACCAACTTCCATTTCCAGAAGATCAACGGAAAGCATCTGTTCATAATTTTCCTCTTCCAGCAGCTTTGGTTCTGGAGCAGCCTCAAGACTTTCCCCGGCCTCTATTTGATCATGGGTTTTTTGTACTCGCCAGGCAATCCCGGCGATGATCATTGAGAGGAGAAAAAATGGCAGTTGCGGCAACCCGGGAATCAGAGCAAAGCCGAGGAGAATACCCGAAACAACCCAGAGAGCACGGGGATGGAGGGTGAACTGTCGTTTCATCTCGGTACCGAAATCACCGCCCCCGGCAGTTCTGGTTACCATAATACCGGCACCGGTTGAAATAATCAGTGCCGGGATCTGACCGACCAGTCCATCGCCAACAGTCAAAATAGTGTAGTTGGCGGCGGCATCGGCCATCGGCATCCCTTTTTGCATGACGCCAATAATAAAACCGGCACCGATATTAATCAGAGTGATGATGATCCCGGCAATTGCATCGCCCTTAACAAACTTACTGGCACCATCCATCGCCCCATAAAAATCTGATTCAGCTGAAATTTCTTTACGCCGGGAACGGGCTTCATCATCACTGATCAAACCAGCATTCAGATCAGCATCAATCGCCATCTGTTTACCCGGCATTGCATCCAGAGTAAAACGGGCGGCAACTTCTGCAACCCGACCGGCACCTTTGGTAATAACCATAAAGTTGATCAATACCAGAATAATAAAAATAACCACCCCGACGACATAGTTCCCCCCCACCACAAACTGACCGAAAGATTGGATCACGCTCCCGGCGGCCGAAGGTCCTTCGTCTCCATGCAAAAGAATCAGGCGGGTTGAAGCAACATTAAGGGAGAGTCGAAACAGGGTGGTAATCAGCAGAATGCTGGGGAAAATTGCAAAATCGAGGGCTCGTTGGGTGTACAGAGTGATGATAAGAATCAACAAGCCAATGGTAATATTCAACGATAAAAAAATGTCGAGCAACATTGGTGGAACCGGCAAAATCATCAACATCAAGATCAGCACCAGACCAAAGGCGACCAGGACATCACTGCGAAATATTGATTCCCGCCAGCGATTATTCATAATTCCAGCTATTGCAGCCATATTCTCTCCATCAAGACTGAACTCTGACAGTTGCTGTCAACCTTTTGGCTTTTAACGATTGATCTGATTCAGTCGAAATAAAACCATTTAAAACTTTAATTTTCAGCAAGTTAGATCTTCTTTAAACTATAGACATAGGCCAAAAGTTCAGCCACGGCGGTAAACATTTCTTCAGGGATTTCATCCCCCACCTCTTGCTTATACAAGGCTCGTGCCACCGGTTTATTTTCAATGATCGGAACCTTATGTTCACGAGCAATCTCGCGAATCCGAAAAGCCAGATGGTCCGCCCCTTTGGCAACAATCTTTGGCGCGTCCATATCGCTACGTTGATAGGAGATGGCCACCGATAAATGGGTCGGGTTGGTGACAATAACGTCTGCGGTGGGAACCTCTGCCATCATCCTCTTCCGTGCCATTTCCTGTTGAACCGATCGGACTCTTGCCTTAAGTTGTGGATCTCCTTCAGTTTCTTTAAATTCTTCCTTGACCTCCTGTTTTGTCATCCGCATTTTCTGCTCCATCTCAAAACGGGAAAACATGAAATCAATGGCCGCCAAAGCAATCATAATTCCACAGGTCTTTGCCAGCACCAGAAAAGCCACCTTACCGAGAAAAATCAGAGTTTGGTTCAGATCAAGAAGCGAGAGGGTCAGAGCAGTCTCAAATTCATTGGCAACTGTTTTATAGGCAATAAAACCAATTAAAATTATTTTTGCCAGGGATTTGACCAATTCGACCGCTGAACGTTTAGATACAAATTTGGCCATCCCCTTGATCGGGTCAAACTTGCTGAGTTCCGGTTGAAAAACTTTGGTGGAGAATAGTGGACCAACCTGCAGAAAGGAGGAGAAAAAGCCAACAACCATCGTGAGGAGAAAAATCGGCCAGAGCATCTTTGCCATCACCGTACCCATCTCCCAGGCGAGATTAACAACTGTAACTGGAGTGACCTGGAAATTAGCCATCATCCGCAGCAAACTGGTGTAAATATTTTCCAGGTCTGCCCAGAAAGAGCTGGCGTAGAACCCCCAGAGCAACAGTGACATGGTCAACAAGGCTGCGGTTGCAACCTCTTTGCTCTGTGCAACTTGCCCTTTTTCGCGAAAATCCTGACGCCGTTTCGCGGTCGCTTCTTCTGTACGTTCCTGGCCTGAGTCTTCAGCCA
>CAZGKZ010000178.1:0-3184 GCA_964526315.1 uncultured Geobacteraceae bacterium | reverse complement strand
GTACTTGGTTGTGTCGGTACCAAGTGGCATTGGATCCTGATACTTAAAATCTGGCATCTTTTCGCTCCTTTAGTGGGTAGGATAATGGATTTACCAACAAAAACTCGTGCATTATAGGAGATTTATTTACAGTTGTCGACTACTAAGAACGGTAAAAAAGGTTGAATATGATCCCACTCTATTCATCCTCGTCAAATACCTGACTAAAATGTTTTAAAAATAATTGACAGAAATAGTCGGGTATGATAATTCTGATCTTAATTAGGGCTCGGATGATAAAAAATATCACTGAGTATGTGATACTTGATAATTCTTATTGCACAATAACTTGTGCGGCAATAGGGTTCAGGAGGTTAATTGAATGTTTTCTCAACTCAAGGAAGATTTAAAAGTTGTCTTTGAGCGTGACCCCGCAGTGCGGAGCGTGTTTGAGATTATATTTTGTTATCCCGGTTTTCATGCAATGTTCTTTTACCGCTGGTCTCACTGGTTATGGACCCATCAATTGAGATTCTTGGGCCGTCTGGTGTCCCATTTTGGTCGATTTTTAACCGGTATAGAGATTCACCCCGGTGCAACGATCGGGCGCGGGTTTTTTATTGATCACGGCATGGGTGTGGTTATCGGTGAAACGGCTGAGATCGGTGAAAATTGTACCCTGTATCATGGTGTGACTCTGGGCGGTACCTCGTGGGCTAAAGAGAAGCGCCATCCAACCCTGGGCAATAACGTTATTATTGGCTCCGGGGCAAAAATACTTGGACCATTTAAGGTCGGAGATGACAGTAAAATTGGTTCAAACTCTGTTGTGGTTAAAGAAGTCCCCCCCACGGCTACAGTTGTCGGTATTCCCGGACGGGTGGTTATCTCAGGTGAAAAGCGGGTCGGTGTAGACCTGCAGCACGGTAAACTCCCTGACCCGGTCGCTAAAGCAGTCAGCTGTGTTTTTGATCAGCTCCATCGTCTGGAGGATCGGGTCGAAAAATTACAAGCAGAACAGCAACAATTACAAACTGAACTGGCTCATTACAGGAAGTCAGAACTTGAAGAGGAAAAAGTCTGATGCGAATGTCAACAAAAGCACAATATGCGGTGCGTGCTCTGGTCAGTCTGAATCTCTTCAGCGACGGCATTCCGGTATCTATCAAAGATATCTCGGCACGCGAGAATATCTCTTTTAACTATCTAGAGCAGTTGTTTGTCAAACTGCGTCGCGGCGGTATTGTCAACAGTGTACGTGGCCCGGGAGGTGGTTATCTGCTGGCCCGCCCTGCTGCTGAGATCCGTATGGATCAAATTATTGATACCGTAGAAGAGGCGATTATGCCGTTATCATGTATGAATTCTGACGGCAGTTGTGGTTGTGGTTCAGAGTGTACAACGCAATCGGTCTGGCAGGGATTGGGGAATCAGATTCGTACTTTCCTGGCGTCCGTCACGTTGGAAGATTTGACCAATGATGGTCGCCGTCAGCAGGATTTTCGAGTGGTAAATCATTAACTTTTTTGTTTGACCGGAGGAATTTCGTGGAAAAGATTTACATGGATAACAATGCAACAACTGCCGTAAAACCAGAGGTTCTAGAGGCCATGTTGCCCTATTTTTGTGATCAGTTCGGTAACCCGTCCAGTGTGCATTGGGCCGGTCGAATGGTTGGTGGTGCCATTGAAAAGGCACGTGAACAGGTTGCTGAATTACTCAACTGTTCTGCTGCAGAAATCATTTTCCTCTCCTGTGGTAGCGAAGGGGATAATTACGCCATCAAGGGAACTGCAGATGCGTTGAAAGACAAAGGGAATCACATTATTACCACGTCAGTCGAACACCCTGCAGTTTTGGAAACCTGTGAAGCTTTGGAGAAGGATGGTTTTGAAGTCACTTATCTTGGCGTTGACCAGGACGGGATGCTTGATCTGGCTGAACTGGAAGCGGCAATAACCGATAAAACTATATTGATTTCAGTGATGTGGGCAAATAATGAAACTGGCAATATCTTCCCGATTGAAGAGATTGGAAAAATTGCTAAAAAGCACAAAGTCCGTTTCCATACCGATGCTGTTCAGGCTGCCGGAAAAATTCCAGTTGATGTGCGTAAAGCAAATGTGGATATGGCGGTAATTTCAGGGCACAAAATTGGTGCTCCTAAGGGAATCGGGGCAATGTATCTGCGCCGAGGTACCCGGATTTCACGTTTTATGCATGGTGGCCACCAAGAACGTAACCGGCGTGCCGGGACCCATAATGTTCCGAGTATTGTCGGTTTAGGTCTCGCTTGCGAATTGGCGATGAAAAACATGGATAAGGATTACGATTATGTTCGGCATCTCCGGGATAAACTTGAAAAAGGGATTCTCAGTTCAATTCCTGATGTGAAACTGAACGGTCATCCCAATGCTGATTTTCGCTTACCGAATACACTGAATGTCAGTTTTAACTATATTGAAGGTGAATCACTGCTGCTGTTTTTTGACATGAAGGGGATTGCGGCATCTTCCGGTTCGGCCTGTACGTCTGGGTCTCTGGAACCCTCTCACGTTATGGGAGCGATGGGGGTTGATATCGTCTTGGCCCATTCCAGTACCAGATTCAGCCTTGGTGCAAATAATACCGAAGCAGAAGTTGACTTCATCCTTCAGGAGCTCCCGCCGATAGTGCAACGGTTACGGGACATGAGTCCGCTGTATAACCGTCAGGAGCCGACACCTTTGTCGTGTGATGAGTGTCGCATGGTACATAAAACCTGTGCTTAGTCGTAACTAAAAATTATTATAGGAGAAATATTATGTATACAGAAAAAGTCATGGATCATTTTTCAAATCCACGTAACGTTGGTGAAGTGGAAAATGCTAACGGAGTCGGAGAGGTTGGTAATGCCTCCTGTGGTGATATTATGCGGATTTCACTCCAGGTGGAAGACGATGTTATTAAAGATGTTAAGTTTAAAACCTTCGGCTGCGGTGCGGCCATTGCAACCTCATCCATGGTCACTGAAATGGCGATTGGAAAAACTATTGATGAAGCGCTGGTCCTGACCAATCAGACTGTCGCAGAAGCTTTGGATGGGCTCCCCCCAGCTAAGATGCACTGCTCCAATTTAGCAGCAGATGCTCTGCATGAAGCGATAAAAAACTATAAAGATCAAAATGGTTAGTTCTATTATCTAGAAAATAATTTAACTTTTATT
>CAZGKZ010000177.1:0-3190 GCA_964526315.1 uncultured Geobacteraceae bacterium | reverse complement strand
ATTTTTCGATGGAGATTAGATCGCTCCAGCCCTATTTGCTCTGCAGTTCTTGAAACGTTCCAATCGTTTTCCCGTAGTTTTTCCAGTATAAATTGTTTCTCAAATACCTCTTTTGCTTCACGGTACGACGTTGGTAAGTCTGGTGTAATCATACTTTGTGATTTGTTCCTCTGGTCTTTTTGAATGATGACAAGGGGAAGATCGGGGACGTTAATCTCATTTGCCGGGGTCATAATGACCAGTCTCTCGATGAGATTTTTTAATTCTCTTACGTTGCCGGGCCAATTGTATTCCATCAAAGAGTTTAATGCTGATTCAGAAATAGTTTTGATCTCACGACTCTCTTTGCCGCAAAAATGGTGTAGAAAATGTTTGCAAAGTCGGGGAATATCATCTTTTCTTTCGCGTAGTGGTGGGACATGAAAGGGGAGGACGTTAAGTCGGAAAAACAGGTCTTCTCTGAACTTTCCCGAACTCATCTCTTCTTGCAGGTCCTTATTTGTCGCTGCGATGACTCGAACATCCACCTCGATAGTTCTATTTCCTCCAACCCGGTCAAACTTATGTTCCTGTAATATTCTCAATATTTTTGCCTGGGTTTTTAAACTCATATCCCCTATTTCATCTAGGAACAGGGTTCCACCATTTGCTTGATCAAACTTTCCTCTGCGAGCAGAAGTTGCCCCGGTAAATGCCCCTTTTTCATGCCCAAAAAGTTCGGATTCAATAAGTTCTTCGGGGATGGCTGCACAATTTATTTCAACAAAGGGTTTTTGGGAGCGTGTTGATTGTTGATGAATTGCCCGTGCGACCAGTTCTTTTCCGGTGCCGTTTTCGCCGTTGATCAGGACCCACCCGGAGCTAGGTGCTGCCATTTTTATCTGCTGTTTCAGTTGATCAATGACCTCACTATTGCCAATCATCTGATAATCGTGACCTATTTTTTCTTTCAACGCTTCATTTTCAGCAACCAATTGACCAATTTTTAATGCATTTTGAATTGAGAGCAGAACTTTTTCAAGCGACAGCGGTTTTTCAATAAAATCAAATGCTCCGAGCCTGGTCGCTCTGACCGCTGTTTCGATTGAACCATGGCCACTCATCATGACAACTAATTGCTGTGGTTGTGACTGTTTAATTTTTTTGAGTGTTTCGAGCCCATCTATCCCCGGCATCCAAATGTCGAGTAAGATTAAATCTGGATCTTCTGATTGGAGTAATTTCAGACATTCCTCACCTGTTGCAGCAAAAAATGTTTCAAAACCCTCATCTTCAAGAATCCCTTCCAGACTTTGGCGGATGCTTGTTTCGTCATCAACAATGAGTATGCTTTTCATTTCGAATATCCTTATCTGCGATCTGTTGCTGGAAGTTCAATGATAAATCGCGAACCTTTTGGTTTATTGTCTCTGACACGAATATAGCCATTATGATCTGCTATGATGGTTGACACAATAGCCAAGCCCAAACCAGTTCCGGTTTTTTTAGTTGAGAAGTAGGGTTCAAACAGTCTGGTTTTATCTTCTGCCGGTATTCCACAACCTGTATCGGCAACAGTTATCGTAATAATCTTCAGCTCGTGATTATATGCCGATTCAAGTTGGATAGTCCCCTCTGCCGCGATTGCTGCAACAGCATTTTCGAGTAGGTTGATGATGACTCGCTTAATCTGCTCCCGATCAAAGAGGGTATCAGGTAGATGTTGATCCAGTGATCGTTGAAATGTGATCTGTTTGTGGGCCTGCTGGTAGAGAGTTAAACATTCATTGATCACCTCATTCAGGTTGTTCTGGCTCGGTTTGGTTGCAGGCATTCGGGCAAAATTTGAAAACTCATTGACCAGGTTCTTTATCTCATCAACCTGATCACTAATCATTTTTGTGCAGTCATCAAAGACCCGATCATCGTCTGGAAATTTTTTCAGGTAACGGCGGCGTAAACGTTGAGCGGATAGTTGAATGGGGGTCAATGGATTCTTGATTTCATGGGCAATCCGTCTTGCTACTTCTCTCCATGCCGCCATCCGTTGTGCTTTATACAGTTGAGTCAGATCGTCAAATACAATGACAGTTCCAAGAAAATTATTCTGTTTGTCTCGTAGGGTTGTCAGGTTGAGCATCAGAGTGTACTTGTCGCCACCAATCGGGATAGTTAGTTGCTGCCGTATTGTTCCCCGTTCTGAATAGAATAATTCTTTGAGCAGTTCCATGATTTTTGGCATATAACTTTGTGGAATAATATCACGGAAGTCTTTTCCAAGCATTGTTTCTGCGTTGAAATTTAGTAAGTTCTCAGCTGATTTATTGATCGTTGTCATGTGTCCAGAGCGGTCAATAGAGATAACCCCAGCAGTCACATTTGCGAGAACAATCTCCATATAATCCCTGCGTCGATCAAGTTCAAGGTTTGAATTTAGCAACTCCTGATTGGCAGCTGTGACTTCCATCCGTCCCTGCCGTAAGTCGGTGGTCATCTTGTTAAAAGCATTGACCAAAGTTCCAATTTCATCGGTACTTCGAGTTTTCAGTTGAATATCAAGGTCACCAGATGCAACTTTAGTTGTCGCAATCGCCAATTCCTGAATTGGAACAGTGATCCCGTTGGCGAGGTGGAAGCCAAACCAGGTCGCTAGAAAAATTATAATCAAAGCGATAAGGAGTAAGACAATAACGTAGCTTTGTTGTATCTGTCCCCGTAATGATTTGGTGAGTTTGTATTGATCAACGGAGGCGGAAATCTCTTTCATTTTATTGATTAAAGAGTAGGGAACATAGTAGTTAACAACCACAACGCCAACAATATCTTTTGAGTTCCAATTCGATTGAACCGGGACAATACCGCGAATTAGATCCGCCTGCCCAACAGGGGTAATCTGTGAAAATCGAATTCCTTGAAGACCTTCCTGTACTGGATCTGAACTTGCTGCGGTAATTTCAATAATCGGTAGCTTGGCGTTAGCAACTCTGACTAATTCTTCTTTTGTTGCTGAGAACACCTCTACAATTCCAAGGTTGTATTCTTCCTGTTTCTCTTTAATTAGCTGTTTTAACTGGGGTAGGTTCTCCTCGTTAAGAAGTTTATTCTCTTTGATTCTGTTGCTCAGTTGATCCGCATAATAAAGGGCATTTGCTTCAGAATTGCGATAGTAGGTTTGTGCCACATTCAGTGATTCATCAAGAGCCTTTTCTAC
>CAZGKZ010000176.1:0-3197 GCA_964526315.1 uncultured Geobacteraceae bacterium | reverse complement strand
CTCTAATATGGAGAAAAATAATGTGTGACACGTCGCTTCCCGCAATCAAGGAACAATTAAAACAAGCCTATAATACCAAACTGTTTTTCACTGATCTGAACGGTCGGTTGAAAAATCTTTCGGTCAATCCGAATGAAATCGAAAACATCATGAAAAATGGTGTCGGTATTGATGGCAGTTCTATTGCGGGGATAGCAACCGTTGACAACAGCGACCGGGTTTTAAAGCCGGTACTGGAGAGCTTTCGTCTGGTCGATTTTGGTGATCGGAAGATTGGTTTTTTTGTCGGGCAACTATTCAATCAGGATGGCTCACGTACCTCCGTTGACCCACGTTATGCATTGGAGCGGGCGGTTGAAAAAGCGGCAACCGATAATCAGATCAAGTTTTTGATGGGGCCGGAGCATGAGTTTTTCCTGTTTAACAGTGACGAAATCAATGCCAATACCCATACCGATAAGCTTGATTACTTTGGTTCATCCCCAACAGATATTGGCGATGTGGTACGCCAGGAAATCGTCAACGTTCTGGAGACGTGTGGTGTTCAGTACGAAAAAACTCACCATGAGGTCACTTCCTCTCAGCACGAAATAAACCTTGAGCCTGGTGATCCACTGACGATTGCGGACCGGACGATATTGTTTCAATTTGTCACCAAAGAGGTTGCGGCACAATATAATTTACATGCTTCATTTATGTCGAAACCTTTTACCGGTCTTAACCGGAATGCTTTCCATATTCATACCTCTTTCTCCGACCTTGAAGGAAACAGCCTCTGCTACGATAAGAACTGTGCTCATGGTTTGAGTGATATGTTGATGAATTTTATCGGCGGTTTAACCACCCATGCCAGGGCGATGTCAATTATTCAAGCGTCGACAGTCAACTCTTATAAAGCCTATGTTTTGGGTAAGGAGGCTCCCATCGTGCGGGGTTGGGGATTGCAGAATCGTAGCTCGATGGTACGTATTCCTCATGCCTTATCAACTCAGGCAACCAGAATGGAATTGAGATGCCCGGATGCGACCGGCAATGTTTATCTCCAATTTGCAACTCTGATATTTGCCGGACTCGATGGTATCGCGACTAAGGCGGATGCGGGGCAACCTGATATGGGCAGCACCTACAAAAAAGAGACACAGGTCAAGGTTCTTGACGAGCGGTTTCTTCCCCGTGATTTTTATCCGGCATTGATGGAAGCAGAAAAGAGTACCTTTCTGCCACAAGCTCTTGGGGAAGAGTTGTTTAATAACTATCTAAATATCAAAATTGCAGAATGGGATGAATATCGCACAACCGTCACCGATTTTGAGCATCAGAAATATATGAGCATCTAAAGAGGCATCCCGGGGCATATTTCATTGTCCCGATTGACCCTTTTATCCGCAGCTGATGTGATATTGGCTGCGGATTTTTTTATTTGCTAGATGTTCTTGACACATCTTCCCTCTTGCATTTAATGTATCAGCGTACTAGTACAATGTGGTTTTGTCGGCTCACCGCTTTTATATAATGGAACTGTCCAAAAGGAGAAGGATCATGGCGACACAATTTCTGGAAATGCCTGATAGTAATGGTTACTTTGGTGAATATGGTGGACAGGTTATCCCGCCGGAACTGAAAGCCATTATGGATGATATCAATGACTCTTATGAAAATGTCAGAAAAACAGCGGCATTCCAGAATGAGTTGCAAGAGCTTTATGCCGATTATGTCGGTCGTCCCAGTCCAATTTATTTTGCTAAACGTTTAACCGAACAACAGGGTGGCGCACGAATTTTCCTGAAGCGTGAGGACCTGAATCATACCGGTGCACATAAGATCAATCATTGTCTGGGCGAAGCGTTGCTGGCGAAACATATGGGGAAAACCAGAGTTCTGGCCGAAACAGGTGCCGGACAACATGGTGTCGCATTGGCGACAGCCTGCGCTCTTCTTGGTATTGAGTGTGAGATCCATATGGGTGAAATCGATATTGAAAAAGAGCATCCCAATGTCACCAAAATGAAGATTCTTGGTTGCAAGTTGGTTCCGGTCAGTCGTGGAACCAGAACTCTGAAGGATGCTGTTGATAGCGCCTTTGAGGAATATCTCAAAGATCCGGTCAACTCTTTCTATGCGATTGGATCTGTGGTTGGTCCGCACCCATTTCCAAGAATGGTCCGTGATTTTCAGACGGTTGTTGGGATTGAAGCACGGGAACAGTTTCAGATTAAAGAAGGAAAGCTTCCCGATTACCTGATGGCCTGTGTGGGTGGAGGCTCGAATGCTATTGGCTTGTTTACCGCTTTTCTGGGTGATGAAGATGTGCAGATGATCGGCGTAGAACCAGCAGGTAAGGGGTTGGATACTCCCGATCATGCGGCAACTTTAACTTTGGGAAGCAAGGGTGGACTGCATGGGTTCGAGTGTTATATTCTGCAAGATAGTGAGGGTGAACCTCTGCCGGTTTATTCCATCGCCTCGGGTCTTGATTATCCCGGGGTTGGTCCCCAGCATTGCTACCTGAAAGATATCGAACGGGTTCAGTATGAAACCATCGATGACAAAGAGTGTCTTGAAGCGTTTATGACTCTGTCTCGTCTGGAGGGGATTATCCCGGCTCTGGAGAGCGCCCATGCTGTTGCTTATGCGATGAAACTGGCAAAGGAGTTATCAGCAGATAAAACAATTCTGGTGAATCTGTCGGGGCGTGGTGATAAAGATGCTGATTTTGTCGCAGAGTACCTGTCTCTTTAAAGGCTAGCAAAAATGGGACTGTCCCTGCGTGGGGGCTGTCCCGGGCTTTTGCGGTGCGAACTTGGTTAAACAAAAAGTGAAATATTTATGAATGCGGCTTTTGTTATTTTCGATCAGATGACGGCGTTGGACTTTGTCGGTTTCTACGACCCGTTAACACGTCTGAAATCAATGGACTTTATGCCTGATTTCCATTGGCAGATCTGTTCATTTTGTGAAGACGTCTCAGATATTCAAGATCTCCGTTTCGATCCTGATTCAATCAAAACCTCTTTGGCTGATTTTGATCTGCTCGTTGTCCCTGGTGGATATGGTAGTCGTTCTTTGCAGCATAATGATGAGTTTATTGCCTGGTTAAAAACGGCAGCCCCGATCCCTTTAAAGGCCTCAGTCTGTACTGGTTCTCTGTTGCTGGGTGCTGCAGGCTTTCTCAAAGGCAGGCGGGCAACAACCCATCC
>CAZGKZ010000175.1:0-3208 GCA_964526315.1 uncultured Geobacteraceae bacterium | reverse complement strand
TGGACATCCTGAACATTTGCTTTATCACCTGTTGTAACCAGTTTCCGGCGAATTTCAATTGTCCATGTTCCATCATTCCATTGACCACGCATTTCAATGTCAGCACGTGGACCTTCGAAAGCATCAATCACGATTCCCGGAACGACATCACCAGGTTCGAAGATATCGACAAAAGGAGTTTTTAAGCTTGGTAGCACGTAGTATTTAGCCGTTTCACTGGGTGGAAAGTTCATGTATGCCGGCCCGGTTTTGTCTTTATTCATATTGTTTTTATACCCACCGCCGGTTTTCACATCACCTTTGCGACCAAAGCCTTTATTGCTTTTGCCATTGTTGGTGTCGTCCATGAACTGGTCATCGACTTGCCCGAGTGGACTGGTTCGTACATTTTTGATATGCCAGATATCAATCGTTTCGCCGGGATTATTGGTGAACTTACGTCCCGCTGAGGTATCTCCTTCTATATCCATGTGGCAGGAGATCATGCACCCTTCATCGGAGAAATCTTTGGTATTAATATTCCAGAAAAACGCAGCTTTATCCTCATAGTAGGTGTTGTCGTGACCAGTACTATCTTTTTTCTTCATCTGTTTCCAGGTTCCATCTTCCTGTTTAACCCACGGAAAACGTGCCAGGCTTTTAGTTGGGTCTTTATATTGAAGTAAAAAATAAACATACTCATCGTCGTAGAGTGATTTCATTGTGACGGTGGTTTCTTTCATTCCGGGATAGCCATTGCTTGGCTCGTAGGGGAGGTTATCCAGAGTGACTTTCAGTGGTGCTGCCTTCTGCCAGGCGTTATCAACAACTCCGGAGAGCAGAATTGGCTTGTCGGTTTTAACGCTGGTCAGGGTAGCGGTGGCATGGGCTGTCACCGTGATAAAGAGGAGCCCGGTCAACAGGCCCAGTGGACGAAGCAGAGAACGTAATTTCATGGTTTTCTCCTTTCTTGGAGTGAAATACTCAAGAGTTGAGTAGTGATGCTGCTATTTTCTTGATCATTTAAGTAAAGAATAGCAGGGGGACGAGATATTTCTAGAGAATTGATTTTATCAGGGCAGTCACAGTTGATAGTTTTTCTTCACAAAGAAAGGAATTTAGTTGTTGCTTCAGTGGGTTAGCTCGAAGCGATGGAGCTCATGCAGGTGACGATTTTTTTTCCTTTTGCTGAAAGCTGGTAGTTTTTCCTACGGTCCTGTTCAATCAGATGGGCATCTTTTAAAGATTTAAGGTGAAAATTGACCTTGGTGTGGTCATCAATATTCAGTTTGCGGGTCATATCCATGAAACGTAGTTTGCTTTCCCGGTAAAGCAGCAGCAACACTTTACGTCTGGTGGAATTGGCTAGACATTTGAACATCTCATCAGAATTGAGTATCTCCTCGCAGACACCAAACTTAGCCTCTTCCAGACAGCGGCGTATAGCAACAAGCAGTTCGTCAATCTTGAACGGTTTGGTGATGTAATCATCTGCTCCACTACGCATTGCTTCAACTGCGCTGTTGACAGTAGAAAAAGCTGTGAGCATGATGACCCGGGTTTTTGGATAGGTTCGTTTAATCAGCGGCAAAGTTTCCAGCCCATCCATGCCGGGCATGACGGAATCGAGCAGAACCAGATCAAACATATTATCCTGAAGCTTTTCCAGTGCGATTTCACCATTTTCTGCTGAGTCCGGTGAAAAACCATTCTCACTGAGAACTTCCACAAGGTTGTCACGCAGATCCTGATCATCATCTACAACCAGTACTTTAACCACTGGCAACTCCTTTCAGTGGAAAACTGAGAGTGACGGTTGTTCCTAGATCTATTTCACTTTCCAATTCTATATGCCCCCCATGGAGGTCCATGATCCCGTAGCAGATTGATAGTCCAAGCCCGGTTCCCTGGCCTACCTCCTTAGTGGTGAAAAATGGGTCCATCACCTGACTTATCATCTCTGCCGGGATTCCACAGCCACTGTCGCAGATTCGGGCCAGAATCTGACCCTTATCATATTGGGTAGATATCTTGATGACACCGTGCTTTGGGGTTGCATCCATAGCATTCACCAGAATATTGAGAAAAACTTCCTCCAATTTCCAGGGAATTGCCAGAATCGGCGGAGTATCACCAAGATTAAGAGTCAACTTGTAATCTTTTTTTCTGGAACCGAGTAATCCAAGACTGCTCTTAATGATATCATTTAGTGGTGTCAGAATAAATTCAGTTTCCTTATCCGTTGAAAATGCCAGTAGCTCCCGGGCAATCTTTGCGGCACGGTCAAGATTGCGCTCTATTGACGTTATCCGTTTTGTGACCCGCTCCTTGTCTATGGGTTCAGCCAGATCTTTCACCAGCATTTCGACGTTCATCGAGACATTGGTGAGGGGATTGTTGATTTCGTGGGCGATACCAAAGGCAAGTTTTCCAAGGGCATGCAGCTTTTCCGCTTTAGCAAAGCGGGTCAGCCGCTCTTCCATCAACAGCTTCCTCTCTTCATCGAAGATGTAGAGGGCATTCATGACAAAATGGAGAATGACAAAGGCTGAGAGGCCACGGAACAGTTCTATTGGTGCATTCCAGAGTGGCAGATGAGTTCCCGATGGAACAACCCCGGTCAATAATCCGTAAATCATCAGGGCGACTCCGGCACCGATAAAATTTTGTGCCCCCTTGCGGCTGATGTGGGTGACTGTTTGGGAGTAGAAAATCAATCCCAGCCCTGCGCAGGCGGCGGCGGGCAGGCCAATAAAATTACGGATTCGACTGTTGATAAAGGTAAATGTTTCGCTGGAAAGTGATTCGGGAAAGGGCGAAATGGTGACTAACAGCGAAATAATTGCTATGAGCGGTAAAAGGTTGAAGAGCCGGTTTTTTCCGGGAAAGACGATTCTTAGAATGCGTATCCCAAACAGTAATAGAAAACTGAAAGAGACAAAAACCAGAATCAGTTTTAACAGGTTGATCAATGGGATGAGCCGTTCATGAAAGACCGGCGATGGTAAACTCTGATAAAGCTCAAACCATTCATGAAAGGCGTGACTGTAGGCAAACAGAGCAAACAGCCAGAGGACTCCAGCGATTTTCAGGTGACTGGCGCGGGTATCCCGTGAGGTTATTGAGACCCCGATGGCAAAGAACGCCATTCCGTAGAAAAGGTAAAGTAGAAAGGTAAGAAATTCACTCGGCATACATAAGCATACCGTACTCGATAAACTTTATCAAA
>CAZGKZ010000174.1:0-3219 GCA_964526315.1 uncultured Geobacteraceae bacterium | reverse complement strand
TGTCAACCTCTTTATCATGACACTGTTCCAGCCGCTCAGCAATTTCTTCCAAGCCCAATTCGGTCGCCAAAGCATAGCCGTTACTCATCTTCCAGAGTCGATTATTCCGATTGTCCAGCTCGCTTCCAATATCTGCAAGACAATTAATCTGACAATCAGAGGTTTGCCCTCTTTGCCCTTCTAGAGGAACAAAATAGTTACGATAAATCGTTCCTGCTCCAGCAGCAACAGCACATGCCGGCCCCTGAGTATGGTCATGCTCGTAAATACCGACACCCAATTCCGGGGTCGCCGTTGGTGATGCCATTTCGAGAAGATTAAACTGAGAAGCAACCTGAAAAAGAGAGTCTTTATTGGCAGGATCGCAATGGAGATCTTGAACATTTGCAACCACTTCACGAACCGAAAGTTTCCCCATGTCCAGCCGCGCAGAAAGAACCCGCTTACGCAACTCAGACAAACGAGGCATTTCCAAATCACCACAAATAAACGACCTGCCGTTCAACGTTGAAGTGAGAAGATTCCCCTCAACGACAAGATTCTGCTGAACTTGTTGCGGAGACTCTTCCCTGAAACCTGTCAGCTTTTCAAACCACATCTATTCGCTCCAAAAAATCAAAGGATTTATTTATCCACAGTTAATTGCAATTATATCCAAACTCACGAGGACAAGTACGGGGGCAACACCCGGCGACTGTGCTTTAAGTAATCCCCACGGCCTCAAAGAAAGCAATCACCAAAAGAATAGCTGATCAAAGCTATTCCATAAACCATTCTAACAAAAAACATCTGTCAACATTTGCCATTAACCGTAATATTTCCTATCATTCATGAGACTTTCTGATTTTCAGCAAATCTCAAAACATCGCAGTTAGATGAAAAAATATGGTCACAGACTATGAAGATACAAACAACTCAACTGCTGATTTTCAGCAAATACCCGACGGCTGGAAAAGCAAAAACCAGACTTATTCCGGCGCTGGGGGCAAATAATGCTGCCCAACTCCACCGGAGAATGACCGAAGTCGCGACCAAGACCGCTCAACTATGGCGAGATGAGGATAAAGACACCTCTCGGCAGATAAACCTTTATTATACCGGTGCAACAGAGACCTATTTCAGTGACTGGCTTGGCAGCGATATCACCTATTTGGAACAATCCGGCAATAACCTGGGTGAGCGGATGGAGAACGCCTTTGCAACAGCTTTCAAAAATAATGCACGTTATGCTATCGGTGTCGGTACCGATGTTCCGGCTCTTTCACCAGCGTTGCTGCAACAAACGGAAAAAAACCTCGCAGATCACGATCTGGTTCTCGGCCCGGCAGCTGACGGGGGCTACTACCTCATCGGACTAAAAACGTTCCAGCCCAAGTTGTTTAGCAACATTGACTGGGGAACCGAGCATGTCCTGCGCCAGACTCTGGAGATTGCCACCAGATTGAAGCTACGGGTTGCCACGTTGCCGCAACTGAACGATATCGATCGCCCCGAAGATCTCCGTCTCATCAAAGATGACCCCCGTTTCAGCGATATTATCGGTGGAGCCTCACTGCTCTCAGTCATTATTCCCACCCTTAACGAAGGTGCGACCCTGGAGAAAACTCTAAAAACCCTCCAGCCGGGAAAAAATATTGAGATTATCGTTGCTGATGGCGGCAGTCAGGATGAGACGGCCACTATTGCCATCCACCTGGGAGCAAAACTGGTTGAAGTCTCCGGCGGTCGAGCGGCTCAACTGAACTGCGGAGCGGCGGAGAGTCGTGGCAGATACCTGTTGTTTCTCCATGCCGACACCCTCCTCCCCGATAATTACGAGCGGCAGATTATTTCAACACTGGAAATTCCCGACATCACAGCTGGAGCTTTCCGCTTCAAAACTAATCAACCGGGAAAAGCAATGCGGATTGTCGAATGGGGAACCAATATGCGGTCGACCCTTTTCCAGACTCCCTACGGAGATCAAGGGTTATTCATGGAACGCCAAGTATTTGATGAAATAGGAGGCTATCCTCTCCTGCCGATCATGGAAGATTTTGCCTTTGTACGCCAAATTCGCCAACGTGGTACGATCATCACTCTGCCAGCAGAAGCAATCACTTCGGCCCGACGCTGGCAGAAACTTGGGGTCATCCGAACCACCCTGATCAATCAACTGATGGTTGCTGGTTTTTTCCTCAAAATCTCGCCGGAAAAACTAAGTCACTTCTACCGGAGCAGAACAAGGAATTAATTCTATGGGCATGATACCCGGTAAAAACGTGACAACTGCGATCTTATTTATAATGATCCTGATCCCTATGTCAGCTTTTTCCGCCGAGAAACAGCAGAGTTCTCCTATTCTGATTGGAGATTTTTCGCACAACACCCTTGCCGGTTGGAAAGAAAAGAAATTTTCTGGCAATACCCGTTATCAACTGGTTCAACAGGGGGATAGAATAGTTCTTCAAGCGGAAGCAGACGCCTCAGCATCCGGTCTATTCAAGGAGATAACTGTTGATCTGACCACCCACCCCTACCTCAACTGGGAATGGAAAATAGACAAACCCCACCCTCCGTTAGCTGAAAGAACCAAAGCAGGGGATGATTATGCGGCCCGGATTTACGTTGTCGTCAAAGGGGGATTGATGTTCTGGAAAACCAGAGCAATAAACTACGTCTGGGCATCAAAGGAAGAAAAAGGCTCTGTCTGGCCCAACGCTTTTGTCGGAAAAAATGCTATGCTTCTCGCAGTGCGCTCTGCCGCTGACAAACCGGGGGGTTGGTATCAGGAAAAGCGCAATGTCTATGAAGATCTAAAAGAAATTTTCGGAGAAGAGATTAAAACAATTCACGCTGTTGCCATCATGACCGACAGTGACAACTCAAAAGGTTCGGTTGCTGCCAGTTATGGCGACATCAGCTTTACTGCTGACTGATTCAGGGGCTAAGATACCAGAAACAATCGTTGTAAACACAATTTCAAGGGAACAAGATGACATACAATCCACAACTCTGGTCACGGTACGAATTTGAACAACTCCCGATCTATATTCGTAGCGACCGCCCCACCTGGTTTGTCCCTAATCACAGTGGCAATGAAATACTAAATGACCCTCTGAACCAGAAATCTCCGTATCGAGAAAAATTTTTAGCCAGACTCCCCGATGCTCCCGCAACACATTATAAAGGGCGTTCCCAATATCTAAAAACTGATCAGTTAAAAGAGCTCTGGCTGCA
>CAZGKZ010000173.1:0-3232 GCA_964526315.1 uncultured Geobacteraceae bacterium | reverse complement strand
TGATTCTTGTGTTTATGCTTCATGCTGATTTAAATTAATCTGGTTTGCCTGTTGAATTTGATGTTGAAGAGGTTTTGAATGAAAAAAGCAGTGGTTCTTTATAGTGGTGGCCTTGATTCTACCACCTGCATGGCGATTGCTCGTGAACAGGGGTTTGAAGCGTATGCTCTCAGTTTTGCCTATGGACAGCGGCATACCATTGAGTTGGAAAAAGCCCGTGAATATGCTCCGCTGATTGGAGCAAAAGAGCACATGGTGGTCGATATAGATCTGCGACAAATGGGTGGCAGTGCTCTGACTGCTGATATTGATGTGCCAAAACATCTGGCCGCAGAGGGGGAGATCCCGGTTACCTATGTTCCTGCTCGTAATACAATCTTTCTCTCCTTTGCCCTTGGCTGGGCTGAAGTTCTCGGTGCGACAGATATCTATATCGGGGTTAATGCCCTTGATTATTCTGGCTATCCTGACTGCCGACCTGAATTTATTCAGGCTTTTCAGCAGTTAGCGGATGTGGCGACCAAGGCTGGGGTTGAAGGAAATCCCTACCATATCAATGCACCACTACTCAATATGACCAAAGCTCAGATCATTCAGCAGGGATTGGCATTGGGGGTCGATTATCTCCTCACCCACTCCTGCTATGATCCCACACCAGAGGGTTTATCTTGCGGTCAATGTGATTCCTGTCGACTCCGTCTGCAGGGTTTTGCTGATGCCGGGCAGGAGGATCCCATCCCTTATGTCAAGTGACAACAAGAAAAATCCGATTTCAATGCCGGATCTGCAGCAGAGCCGTGATACGCGAAATATTGCTATCGATAAAGTGGGGATCAAGAATATCCGTTACCCGATCGTGGTATTGGATAAATTCAACGAGCAGCAGCATACCGTGGCCTGGGTTAATATGTATGTTGATCTCCCGGAGCAGTTTAAGGGGACTCATATGAGCCGCTTTATTGAAGTGCTCAACCTTTATCATGGTGAAATCAGCATTGAGAATATGGAGGCGATGCTGATCCAGATAAAATCTCGCCTTGGTGCCAGTCGCGCTCATCTGGAATTTGATTTTCCCTATTTTATTAAAAAACAAGCTCCCGTCTCCGGAGCCCACAGTTTACTTGAATACCAGTGCCGGATGATTGGTACGATGGATGATAGTTATAAGTTTTCTCTTGAAGTGAAGGTCCCCGTCACTTCTCTTTGCCCCTGTTCCAAGGAGATCAGCGACCGGGGTGCACACAATCAACGAAGTAATGTGACGGTTCATATCACCTATTCAGGGCATGTCTGGCTGGAAGATTTGATTCAGTGGATCGAAGAATGTGCAAGTTGCCCAGTCTATTCACTGTTGAAACGTGAAGATGAAAAGGCGGTTACGGAACAGGCTTACGATAATCCCATGTTTGTTGAGGATATGGTGAGGGCGGTGACCGAAAAGCTGCGGGGTGTTGAACGGATTGATTGGTTTAAGGTGCAATGTGAAAATTTTGAATCGATCCACAACCACTCTGCTTATGCCATGCTCGAGAGGGAAAATCACTGAATTGTTGATAACTCTGTGGATAAAGTGGATAACTACAGGTTGAAACAAGGTAAAAATGACTCTTCGTGGAAAAAAAGAGATCGAGAGCGGCTTGACTTGTTCTAGCCCCTCGCTGATAATTGGCTAAGTTTTTTACTTAAAATGGTTTTTATAATATGACACGGCTGGTTAGTTTTTGTTAAAATTGACGCCCCATTGACCTTCTAATTCGATAGGTTTTACATCTAAAAGGAGAAAGCTTTTGCTGGATCTTGTTTTAAATGCCGGAACAGTTGTTAAAATAGTTCTGCTTATTCTGGTCTATTTTTCGCTCGTGTCATGGGCGATTATCTTCTACAAAGTTTCGGTTATTCAGCGTGCGATCAAAGAGTCAGAACGGTTCCTCGCTTTTTTCTGGACAAAAAAACGTTTTGATCTGGTCGGTCAGGGGATCGGCAATTATAGCAACTCTCCAATCGCCAATCTGTTCCGTGAGGGATACCATGAGATGTTGCAATTACAGAAGAAGAGTCCTGACCTTGCTGAACCGGGCGATTTTTCTTTAAAAATGGCTCCCACTGAGATGGTGGGTCGTGCCTTACGGCGTGCGACGACTCAGGAGACACAGCGGTTGGAGAAATACCTGACCTTTTTGGCAACCACTGGTTCTACTGCTCCATTTATTGGTCTGTTTGGAACCGTTTGGGGAATTATGGATGCTTTTCACGGCATTGGTACTACCGGTAGTGCCTCACTGGCGGTTGTTGCTCCGGGGATTTCCGAAGCTTTGATTGCTACAGCAATTGGCCTGGCTGCGGCGATTCCTGCAGTTATGGCCTATAATCATTTTCTTAATAAAGTGAATGTGTTAATCGGTGAGATGGATAATTTCAGTCAGGAATTTCTGAATATCGTTGAACGGATGGAGCTGGGCAACTAATGGATGTGGGTGGCCCTTCCCGCGGGCGGCGTAGTAATATGTCGCAGATTAATGTGACTCCGTTTGTCGATGTCATGTTGGTGTTGCTGATTATCTTTATGGTGACAGCTCCAATGCTTGATCAGGGAGTCCAGGTTGACTTACCTGAAGTTGCCGAAGCTCCAGGTTTGCCGGTCCAACAGGAACCGTTGGTGATAACGCTGGAGAAAAATGGTCAGATTTTAATTGGCAAAGCAAAGATTGATCAGCTGTCAAAATTGGGGCCGGTGATACAGCAGGCATTAAAAGGGAAGCCTGATCGGGAAGTTTTTCTCGAGGCTGATGAGAAAGTTCCCTATGGTCGAGTGGTAAAAGTGATGGCGGCAGTGAAAAAAGCCGGGGTAGAAAAGCTTGGAATGGTGACCCGCCTCCCAGAGGAATAACGGTCAATTCATGGAACCTTCCCGCAAGCAACGCTGGCAGCTATTGCAATCAGCGTTTGAGCCTGGATTCAGGCAGATGTTGCTGGTCTCACTACTGTTGCATCTGTTACTGCCGATACTTTCTTATCTCCCGTTTTTCTCGCAGCAGGCTATTGAGAAACCCCCGGTTTATCGGGTGAACCTGATCAACAAAATTGTTAAGAACCCACAGGCAGGACGACCTGAAGCCACTCCGGTGAAAAAGAAACCGGTGGTGAAATCAAAGCCGAAACCGAAACCAAAAGCCAAGCCGAAACCTGCGGTTAAACCGAAGCCTATTCCTCCAAAACCAAAACCGATTCCGGT
>CAZGKZ010000172.1:0-3255 GCA_964526315.1 uncultured Geobacteraceae bacterium | reverse complement strand
TAATCCTCAAACTGAACGTGCGGCCGATTTTATCAGTAAAATCTTGACTCATTGATGACTTGTTTTAATATTGCAATGCTCTTTTTTTTAAACAATGTTCACTCTTGAGTGAACCCCTACCTGAGGAGGACTATTATGAAAAAGTTTTATCTTCTTGTACTGATTCTGCTGTTTTTTATCGCACCGGGAGTCATGGCATCCACCCCTAAAGATACCTTGGTTATGGCCAACAGTATTGACGATATCATCACCCTTGATCCGGCTGAAATTTTTGAGTTTAGTGGTGCTGAATATGCCGGAAACACCTATGACCGATTGATCGGCTATGATGTCGATGACGTCAGCAATATCTATGGTGTTGTGGCAGATAGCTGGACAATTTCCCCGGATGGGAAGACCTATGTCTTTAAAATCAGAAAAGGAATTGAATTTGCTTCAGGAAATAAACTGACTGCTGATGATGTCGTTTTTTCTTTGCAGCGGGTTATTCTGCTTGATAAATCACCAGCTTTTATTCTATCTCAGTTCGGTTTCACCCCGGAGAATGTTGCTGATAAAGTGACCAAGGTTGATGACTATACGGTGAAGGTTGTGGTGGATAAAGCCTATGCACCAACTTTTTTCCTTTATTGTATGACCTCGACAGCCGGGTCAATTGTGGACAAAAAAGATGTACTGGCGCACGAAAAAGATGGGGATCTCGGATATGGGTGGCTGAAAACTGGCTACGCCGGTTCCGGACCTTTTAAACTTAAAAGCTGGAAAGCTTCTGAATCGTTAATTCTTGATCGTAATGATAACTATTGGGGAGACAAAGCCAAACTCAAGCGGGTTTTTATCCGCCACATTCCAGAATCTTCCACTCAGCGATTGCTGCTTGTAAAAGGGGATGTTGATATTGCCAGAAATCTTGGACCCGACGATATTAAAGGTCTGGCAGGGAATAAAAATATTATTATCCGCAAAAAAGCCAAGGGTGCTGTCTGGTATCTGGGCTTGAATCAGAAAAACAAATACCTGAAAATTCCACAGGTTCGTCAGGCACTGAAATATTTGATCGACTATAAGGGGATGGAATCGACTATTCTCAATGGTAAGGCAACAATCCACCAAGCTTTTCTCCCGAAAGGTTTTCTTGGCGCATTAGAAGAAACTCCCTTCTCTCTCAACGTCGCAAAGGCCAAAGCATTATTGAAAGAAGTTGGGTTGGAAAAAGGTTTCTCAGTTACTATGGATACGCGTAATAATGAGCCGACAACCTCAATGGCAATTGCCATTCAGGGGACCTTTGCTCAGGCAGGGATTAAGCTGGAAATTATTCCTGGCGAGGGAAAACAGACACTGACCAAATATCGTGCCCGTAATCATGATATTTATATTGGCCGCTGGGGACCCGATTATATGGATCCACACACCAACGCCGATACCTTTGCCCGCAATCCCGATAACTCTGATAATGCTAAATCAAAACCGTTAGCATGGAGAAATGCCTGGGCCATTCCTGAGATGACAAAAAAAGCGGATGCTGCTGTCCTCGAAAGAGACACGGCTAAACGTGCTCAGATGTACTTGGATTTGCAACGGGAACATCAGCAGGTTTCTCCGTTTGTTATTATGTTTCAGGATATTGAAATATTCGCAAAACGAGCCAATGTTAATGGTTTTATTCTCGGACCAAGTTTTGATAGTAACTTCTATCAGTACGTAACAAAATAAGAGATTAGTGACCCTTCCGGCAGCCACTCAATACCGGGTGGCTGCCTTATTTACCAGGCTTGTCCCGAATGGTTAAATACTTCACAAAAAAGCACTGCAAAAAAGCATCTATCAACGCTTTGCAATTTATTGCGATGGTTGCGATTACATTCTTAGGGTTGCTTCTGATCACCTTTCTGATTGGCCGGGTTGTGCCGATTGACCCCGTCCTTGCGGTTGTTGGTGATAAAGCGTCTCATGAGGTCTATGAACGTGCTCGCATTGCAATGGGGCTTGATTTGCCACTGTGGCGACAGTTCTTTATTTATCTGGGAAGTGTCTTGAAGGGTGATTTTGGAACCTCAGTGTTAACCGCAAAACCGGTTCTGGAAGATATTCTGCGGGTTTTCCCGGCAACCATGGAATTGGCTTTTCTGGCGACCCTGTTTGGTGTTTTTGTTGGTATCCCTCTCGGAGTTATCTCTGCAGTCAAGCGGGGAGGGCTTCTGGATCACATCTCCAGAGTCGTTGGCTTACTCGGCTACTCTCTCCCCATTTTTTGGCTGGCGTTGCTCGCGTTGATGGTGTTTTACGCCAAACTTGATCTCCTCCCCGGGCCGGGTCGGGTCGATATCTTTTTTGAGGGGATTGTTCCACCGGTCACTGGGTTTCTCCTGCTTGACTCTGTCATTGCTGGCGACTGGGAAGTTTTCAGAAATGCTTTTTATCATCTGATTATGCCGGCAACCCTGTTGGGTTATTTCAGCATGGCCTATATTTCACGAATGACCCGTTCTTTTATGATTGAACAATTAAGACAGGAATATGTTTTGACCGCACGGGTTAAAGGCGTTGCCGAATGGAGGGTGATCTGGGGACATGCTTTTGGTAACTGTGCGATTCCGTTAATCACTGTTGTCGCGCTCAGCTTTGGTTCTCTGTTGGAGGGCTCGGTCCTGACAGAAACAATTTTTGCCTGGCCGGGGCTTGGTCTTTATTTAACAAAATCACTACTCAATGCCGACATGAATGCTGTGTTGGGGAGTACCATTGTTGTCGGTAGTATTTTTCTTGGGGTCAATATTTTCTCGGACGTTCTTTATAAAGTTTTTGATCCCCGAGCTCGGTGATTTTTTATGGTGGTTTTAAACAGCAATGACAAATAAAACAATAACCTATAACAGCAGAAAAGAATGGTTGCTGACCGATACCCCCACTTCGGCTTTTCAGGCTTTTGCCGGTCGTGCTTATCTGGGATTGCTGGCATTTCTCAAAAATCGTCTCGCAGTTCTTGGCCTGTTTATCATTATAGCTTTGAGCTTCATTGCACTGTTTGCCCCCTATATAGCTCCCTATGATCCGATTGTAACCAACCTGAGTCATCGATTGCAGCCACTCTCTGCAGAGCATTTTTTTGGGACAGATGAGGTTGGTCGAGATATTTTCAGCCGGGTTGTCTGGGGTTCTCGCCTCACTCTTTATATTATTGGTCTCGTTGCAATTATCGCAGCTCCCGTTGGCATCCTGGTCGGGACAATATCCGGTTATTTTGGGGGATTC
>CAZGKZ010000171.1:0-3266 GCA_964526315.1 uncultured Geobacteraceae bacterium | reverse complement strand
TGGTACAAAATTTCTCCCGTATTTACCCGCAGCTTAAACGTCATTATGGGGCTGAGTCATCCCAATATCTTCTGGCATTCAAACAGTTACAGCTGGAACTTCGGGCCACAAAATTATATACTCTGTTAGTGCGTGAATTTCTAGGGGAACATCGGAATCGGGACTTCTATGAACAACTGAAAACCGGGATACCGTTAAAGTAAGGAGTCAAAAATGGCTGATACCTTAATTACACGAGATATGAAAATTGAACAACTGGTTGAACTGAAAGAGGATGCGGTTGGCTATCTTTTCCATAAGAATATCCGCTGTATCCGTTGTGGTGAGCCGGTTTGGGATACAATAGAAGAGGCGGCACGGAAAAAAGATTATAGCGAAGCGGAAATTGATCAGTTGATGGAAGATCTCAATAAACTCAGTTAGCAGCATTCTCTCTGGTAGAAGAAGTAGAGCCAATAAGAAAGTGGGACTGAAGAGCTTCAGTCCCACAATTACCTTTTGGTAAATTAATCGCTCGATCCACCAAACATCTTCATCAGGCTTTTCATCTGCTCTTCCATCCCCGCAGGTGCTTTTTCTGGATCTTCCGGTTGTTCTGCTGGCTGACTAGCCTCCATTTTGGGGGTAGGCTGCTTGTTTTCCAGCATGCTTTGAATGACCATTTTTGCGTGGTTTCTGGCAATCTCATCGTTATCGGGTATGTATCTGATTTTGACTCCATCCGGAACCATGAATTTATCTGCAGGGACAGAAGTTTTTTTGATTTCAGTGGCCTTTTCCTTGAATTTCATTCCCATCATATTTGATTTCGTTTTTAGTGGGAGACCGATGTTGCTTATAGAGTAGACAGTTGTCCCCATCATCGTAATTTTGTCACAGTTATAACCAAGAATCTTCTTGGCATTTTTTTCAAACGTACCTTCCATCCCCGTGACGAATGACATTCCAAATTCTTCTACATTGGCGGCAACCTTCTTCTGCTCTGCTGCCGAGAGTTTGTTGAACTCTTCAATCAGATATTTTTCCGGATTGACCTGTTTCATACCGGTTTTTTCATTCAAATCAATGCTGTAAACCCAATCGCGGGTGGTGATGTTGAGGGTGCTTTCCTGGGTCTTCATCATCAGTATTTTTGTTGTCACGTTTCTGAATAAGGCCGATGTTTTTCCGTAATCTTTCAGGTACAAAGTTGATGATCCGGTTTGCGTACCGGTGATTTCATAAGAAATTATGGCTTCCTTAAATGGTAGTTTTTGTTCCCATGGGTTGATCTCTTTTGCCAGGGCCGTCGTGCTCAGCAGCACTATGGTTAAGAAAATCAGTATTTTCTTCATTTTTTACTCCATAATCAGATTTGGCAGTTCATCGGTATCATCATGTTTACGTGGAAAGTGCTCCTGTAATAATTCACCACAGCGCTCTATTGCCTGGCAGGTTGCGGTGCAGGAATCTCCCGATTTCAGTCCTGTGATAATGATATCGACAAGCTCTTCCCATGTATGTTCTGGAACTTTTTCATTGATGCCACTATCTGCCAGAACCTGAACCCTATGTTCAAATAGTGAGATCAGGATTAATATCCCGGTTCGGTCACGGGTTTCATGTAATCCCTGTTCAATAAAACTAACCAGCGCTTTTTCTTTCACTTCTTCAGTTAATTCGTCTGGATGGATCAGTTTACGTTTGAGAGCGGGAAGATGATGAATCAATTGCTGAAAGACAAAAAATCCTACGATGAAAACTGGCAGGAACCACCAAATTGATTCCCCGCCAAACAGCCAGCTGATCATCAATCCAACCGCTAACGCCAGAGTTCCACCGCCAATCAGTTCGGCACGTGGATAATCGTATGAAGAATCGACCACCATCGGCACGATTTCACCACTGGTTTTCATCTCGGCTGCTCTAACCGCTGCTTCTATTCTTTGCTGTTCTTCTTTATTAAAAAACTTATCTGCTGATTCCATTTAAACCTCGTAGTGACTACTGAGATGTGCAGTCATAGGGGAAATATATTATGCTCAGGGAAGCTTACCAGCCACCAGAGGCTCCGCCGCCTCCGCCAAAGCCCCCACCACCAGAGAACCCGCCTCCTCCTCCACCAAAACCTCCGCCGCCACCCATAAAGGGGCCGAGGAAGAAAATTCCCGCCCCGCGGCGACCACCACGGCGACCACCGAGTCGGCCAAGTAGCGGTCCGAGGAAAAGGAACAAAAAGATAAATCCAAATGGGCTGCTTTTTTTCTTTTGTTGAGTTTTCCCGGTACCAGTATATTCTCCGCGTACTGCTTGAGCTATACCGACAATACCAGCAACGATTCCTCCATCGAAATCTCCCTGTTTGAACTTGGGAGTGATTTCATTGTCGATGATTCGTCCGGCCAGCAGGTCAGTTAAGCGCCCTTCCAGTCCATAGCCAACTTCTATTCGGATTTTTTTTTCAGCTTTGGCAACCAGCAGGAGTGCTCCGTTGTCTTTCCCTTCCTGGCCAAGCTTCCAGGTTTCAAAGACTTTCAGGGCGTACTCATCGAGAGCTTCACCGTCCAATGTCGGAATTGTCAACAGGGTGATCTGGGTTGAATCACTTTCTTCAAAATTCTGCAGAAACTGTTCCAGTTTCAATTTGACTGATGGTGACAGAATACCCGCGTTATCATTGACGTACCCTGTTGCTTTGGGAATATCCAACGCAGCCGCAGGAGCGGAGAGTAGTAGCAGGATAAATAGAGAAATCACTATCTGACGCATTAGAATGTTACCTTAGGAGCTGTTGCTGCTCCGGCATCGGCCTTGAATACTTCCTTGCGTTCGAGATGGAGCATAAACTTGTTGGTCAAGTTATTAGGAAAGGTGCGGATCGAGGTATTAAAGGTTTTGACTGCGGCGTTGTAACGCTGTCGGGCCACGTTGATCCGGTTCTCAGTCCCTTCCAGTTGATGTTGTAAATCACGGAAATTTTCACTGGCTTTCAGATCGGGATAGCGTTCAACAACCACCAATAAGCGGGACAGTGCACCCGAAAGAGCCCCCTGTGCCTGTTGAAATTGTTGCATCGCAGCAGGATCTCCCAGCTTGTCCGCAGAAATCTTGGTCTGACCAACCTTGGCTCGCGCATTGGTGACCGCCATCAGCGTATCTTTTTCGTGAGCTGCATAGGCTTTCACTGTTGAAACCAGGTTCGGAATCAGATCTGCACGCCGCTGGTAGGTTGCTTCAACATCGCCCCAGGCAGCAAAAACCGCCTCTTCATTTTTCTGAATTGAGTT
>CAZGKZ010000170.1:0-3280 GCA_964526315.1 uncultured Geobacteraceae bacterium | reverse complement strand
ATCTCCTGCCGTTAACTCTAGAGCTTCTTCCTCTTCGGTAGGAGAAGAAATATAAGTTAAATCCTCATCAATCCCCGCATCGGCTGCAGGTTTCTCAATTTCCTCGTCCTCTTCACTGTAAACCGAAAAATCGACTGGCCCTGTCTCTATAACCGGCGCAGGTGATATAATTTCAGAAGCGGGTTCATACTGCTCACCCAACTCAACTTCCTCATCGTTGCCAAGATCAACAGCCGAAAAAGGTTCCGGTTGAAATGTTTCTGAATCACCCAAATCAGAAGGTTCTTCAACAAAGACACTTTCTGCTTCAGCAACAGGCTCATCAACATCGACCCCTGGTGCTGAGAAAACTTGTTCATCTGAAGCGGGTTCAACAGCAACTTCGTCTTTCACCGATGGATCGATGACGTCTGCTGCAAACGAAACTTCTTCGACAGAATCTGCTTCAGTTGGCTCCACTTGCCCCTGCAGATCCTCTTCAGCAAAAGAGACTGCATCCCAAATATCATCCGTAGATTCCTCATCAACATCACCAGCGGATGATGCCAATGAATCTACGGCATCGAGTCCAAGAAGTTCTTCACTCACGGCTGTATCTACATTTATTCCAAGAGTTTCAGCTTGTGTCTCTAAAGGAGACTCTGCTTCTTCGGTAACAGCAGTACCAGCCAGCCTGACCGGCTCAGCCTCTAATAGTTGTGAAACTTTATCGAGAAGAGATTGAGACTCAAATGGTTTGGTCAACCAACCATCGGCACAGACTTCGCCAGCTTTTGCTTCATCAAAATGGTCAAAAGCTCCAGGCAATAACAAAACCGAGGTATTAGATAGACTTGGCTCGCTTTTGATGGCTCGACACAGTTCGAAACCATCCTTCCCAGGCATTGAAATATCCGCAATAACCAAATCTGGAATTTCTTCCAAAGCTTTAGCGAAAGCACGATCCCCATCGTCTGTTATTTCAAGTTGATATTCTTCTGTCGAGAGGATAATACCAACGACCTTCTGAATCGTAATACTATCATCGGCCAACAGTAGCTTTTTCATCATTGACGTCTCCTTGCATCACCAGTATCAAGCTGATTTTGCCAAAACCCCTGGGTCATTTCTACGGCTAAAAAATTGATATCCAGAAGATTATATACTTCATTTTGATAGATAAACTTACCAACAACCCCAAAGTCTGTTGCCTGCTCAGCAGTTATTGATAGCTTGCCTTTCTGTGCAACAACTATTTGCCCTGTCTTATCTGTTGATAGAGCGACTGGACCATATTCCGATTCCACCAAGACCTGATAGCTGAGCGTTACATCCTTCAGCCGGCTTTCTTCTCCAACAATCTGACTCAAATCAAGCAGTGGAACCAGTTGACCTGCATCAACCAAAACCGCAGCCACCACTCCAGGAAGTTGGGGTAACTTATAGGTTTTTGAGTTCTGGAGAATTTTCTTGATGTACTCCAGCGCGACAGCAAACCTAAACTCACCGATCTGAAAAAGACCATAACGGCTCATACCGAGATGGAAGCTGATCCATAAAAGCGTTCTGGTTCGAAAACAATCATGGGCTCGTTATGCAAAAGTTGAATCTGAGAATAAAAAGCCATCGTGGCTACTTTCAAAAGAAAGGGGATTGCACAGGGCTGAAAATCTTCCGCAGCAGATACTTTATTAATTCGATCGACCAGCAAGGCCCAATTCCCTTCGGTACCATTCAGAACAATCACCGTTTTTTCTCTCAGCTTAACCGGGGAAAAAATATCCAACTTTAACGCAGGATCAACAACAGGTATCCAAGTTCGCCGGAATCGCAACGCTGAAACAATCCCTCGGCCAATATCGCTGCGACCGGGATCAAGAGCGTCAGTTATCTGATCAACAACTTCAACGACGTCAGCCAGGTCTAACAAAAACCCGATGTCCCCTAAATGAAAAATAAGCTTACGATTATGGACGACTGTCATATATCCCTTAAAACTGCCCGAACTCCTTGATTTTCCAAGGAAAGCAACTCAAAAGCTAACACAGAGATTAGAGACTGTCAAGCATTTATAAATATTTTCCAATAAATTATTACACATCAAATGCTCTTCCATGGTTGCGGCAGAAAATGTTCCTTATAAAGAGAAAGGGCAAAGCGATCTGTCATCCCAGCTATAAAATCTGCCACAGAAACTTCCAGACTGTCACCATCAAAACGTTGCCCCCCACTCTTCAGAAAAACACCCTCATCACCACAGAAAAGAAAAAACAACTCATTAAGTAGGTGAGAGGCCTTTTCAAATTCGGTTTGAACTGATTCTGCCTGATAAACATGCTCAAAAAGCCAACGCCTCAATGCGCGAATAACTTCATCCATCTCCCTTGAAAGACAGATCTGACAACAATCTCCCGCCAGAGTTTCGCCGATCAAATCACGGACCATTCGATCAATCCTGCAAGAGTGACGCAAACCAACAACGGTTGATATCTCTTTGGGAATATCGGCCGAATTGATAACATTTCCACGAATGGCATCATCAAGATCATGACTGACATAAGCAATGATATCAGCCAGACGGACGACTTGACCTTCCAGCGTTTGAGCACGCGATTGCTTATCCGGGGTCAATAACCCTCCCTCCCCTTTAGAATGCTTTAAAATACCATCCCGAACTTCATAAGTAAGATTCAACCCTTTACCATCTTTTTCCAATACATCAACCACCCGTAGACTTTGTCGAACGTGATGGAAACCGCCAGGGAGAAGTTCATTTAATACTCGCTCTCCAATATGTCCAAACGGGGTATGGCCCAGGTCATGACCTAAGGAAATAGCTTCAGTTAGATCCTCATTGAGGTGCAATGCGCGTGAAATAGTACGGGCAACCTGAGAAACTTCAAGAGTGTGAGTCAATCTAGTTCGGTAGTGATCTCCTTCCGGAGCAAGAAAAACTTGAGTTTTATATTTCAATCTCCGAAAAGCCTTACTATGTAAAATACGATCACGATCATGTTGAAAAACTGTCCTGATAGTACATAATTCAGATGGAGATTTTCGACCTAGACTTTTTGAACTAAAACAAGCCTTAGATGAAAGCGTCTGAAGTTCAATTTTTTCTAAAGATTCTCTTATATTCATAGACTATCTCACTACATTAAAGAACTTATCAAAAAAGTATTGTAAATCATTTTCAACAGTAAATAGAATTTCCCCTTGTCTTACTCTTAATTATGTTCTAATAGCATTTAAACTATAAAAACATACAGGAGATAATAGACATGGCAAACATCATGGAAAT
>CAZGKZ010000169.1:0-3344 GCA_964526315.1 uncultured Geobacteraceae bacterium | reverse complement strand
GCTTGAGCCTGGGCAGCTTGTAGAGCTTCCTGTACTTTTTGGGTGGTTCGATTAATATCTATCATGATCACTCCTGTTGTTAGTTATTTTCAGAAACGTCTCTCGATACGAAGAACTCCTGAAATTATCGAGAGACGTTCCGTTATCTGCGTTATAAAGTGCAAGCCTCTCGCCACCAGTTCTCCATAAATTATAGCGCTAAAATAAAATTTAGCAGAAAAATCCTGGGTAAAATCAACTTGGCTTGATCCTGCATCAATGTATATTCGGAAAGGGTTAATACAAGGGGAGTGCCAAAACCTTTTTAAATATAAGTTTAATAATATCAATAGGTTAGATTTGATTCTGGAAATGTTGTTGCAGCTGGTTACGTTGCAGGTGTTGCAGAAATATCTGTTCCGCGACAGATGCAACGTCGCACAAATCAGAACTCTTTCGCTGAGTTAGATCTGCTGGCTATTCTGGCACGCTTGTTTATCCCCTGAAAGGGTTATTGCTCTCTATTCAGCCATTATTTCTCTGTTGTGCCAGACGCTTTTTTCTGAAGAAAATATACCCAGCGACCAGCAGGAGACAAAGAGCGACAAGAGCAATTACAATTTGATGCAGGTATTGAGCGATAAGCTGCTGATTATTGCCGATCAGATAACCGGTTAGCGCGAGAATGACAACCCAGATCCCGGCTCCCAACGCGGTAAAAATAATAAACAGTGGAAGATTCATCCGGGCCAAGCCGGCAGGCAGGCTGATGTATTGCCGGATGCCAGGTAACAAGCGGCCAATAAAGGTTGAAATATGTCCATGTCGGGAAAAAAACTTTTCCGATTTTTCCAGCACCGCCGGGGTTAGCAGAACATAACGTCCATAGCGTTCAAACAGTGGTCGTCCCCATCTTACCGCCAGCCAGTAATTAAACCCGGCTCCAAGGACACTACCGAAAATTCCAGCAGCAATCACCAGACTCAACGACATCTCCCCTTGTGAGGCGAGATAACCTGCGGGTGGAATCACCACTTCGCTGGGAAAGGGGAAAAATGAGGATTCAAGAAACATCAGCACAATAATTCCCGGATAACCCCAGAGGCTGACAGTATCGATAATCCAGAGAACAATTTGATGAAACATGTCAACCATTCTGCTGGACCTCTACACTCTCAACTCTTTGGTTTATAGAGCAGTTTCTCCCCTGGTTAATCCACATAGTCTACCTCTCCAGGGTCGAGAGAAAATTCAGGGTACTATGGACGGTAAACAGGGGGAAGAACAGTGCCATGAAAAAAACATTAATAATCGGGACCATGCTGATCAGGGCAGGGAAAACCCCAAGTCGAAAGGAACGACGGAAATTGGTTCTGATCCAGCCGATCTTCTGTCCCAGGCTCCAGCTTCGATTTGAAGCAGGGTAGTCGATGAACATCAGCGTTGAATAGAAAACATAGAGAAGAAATACCAGCAGCTGACCAATCACCGGAACAAAGTTCACTGCCAGTGCGGCAATCGTGACAAGAATACCGACAGCACCAATCTTTATCCCCTCCAGAAGATCAATCAAAACCTGTTGTGGTTTGAAGCCGCTGGCCGGTTTTCCGGTTTGTTTGCCGTAGATTTTTTCCACCATCCCACTGAGAAAAACATAGCCAGGTGTGGTGATACAGTAGGCGGTGAGGAAAGCAAGGTAGAATGCCGCAATCCGGCTGACCATGAGAAACAGATATTTCAGGATCAGCCACCCCTGAGCGGTCAGCCAACCGATAACCCCACTCCCTTCGGGAGGGAGTTGAAAGAAATTACCGGTAAATTTATCAACCAGTTGAATTGCTTGCAGATAGCCCAGCCAGGTTAATCCTCCGGTGACAATCACCAGCAGAACGCTCCAGCCGAGAACCCGGATATGGCGAAACATAAAAGCGCTGGAAGAGAGAAATGGAGTCCAGCGCCGTTCAATATGGTGCGGTTTATTGTTCTTGAGAGTCGACATGATATTTTCGTTTTCCGTAACGGTTATTAATTGCGTAATTCGTCAAAAGCCCGATCCAGTTTATAGGAACGGGAGGTGAGATAGGCTTCCATATCCTGCACTCGCTCTTCGACCGATGAGTATTGCTCATCAACCTTGTTCAGAGTCTCTTTGGGGGAGCGGTGCATCGATTGCCAGAAACGTCTCTCTTCTGGTTCTTCCGACTGCCCGGCAGGCCTCTTCTTGATGAAAAAACAGGCCAGCCCATAAATGACAATCGTCGGGAGAGTAAAAACCAGCAGGGAGATAAAGATGACAAAGCGGATCAAAAAACGGCTTCGGCCAAAAAACTCTGCAATACCGGCAGCGACTCCACCAAGAAGCTGATGGTCTCGACTGCGGTAGAGCCTGTGGGGATTATATATTTGTTGGGTCATGATTTGTCTCTCCAATCGGGAATTTTTTCGTCAAGAATTGTTTCCAGTGTCGCTATTCGTTCTTTCAGCTGACTGCCGTTCTGCCACAGCTCAGAGAGGGTCGCCTCATCTTTTTTGCTGAGTCCCTGCATCTTCTTCATCTTTGCCAGATAGTGAAGCAGTAGCCAGATGGGGAGGACCACCACCATAAAGACGATTATTACGGCAGTCAACATCCCGAACAATGTTGTGGACATGATTAGCTTTCCTCGTCAGAGTTTTTCTCTTCAGCAGAATCTTTGTGGAGGCGCTTTTTCAGTTCTGCCAGCTCCTGCTCAATTGAATCCTCTGCGGCCAAATCGGCAAATTCTTCTTCCAGGGTTTTTTCCTGCCCCAGGTCATGAGCCTCGACTCGCCCTTCCAGAGTATCCATTTTACGCTCCAAGTGTTCAAATTGTAACATGGCATCGTCAACACGACTATCACTTAGCTTATTTCGAACCTTAAGGCGATTGTTAGCGGTTTTCCAACGCATATCAAGAGTTTTTTTGCGGGTTTTTGCTTCAGTCAGCTTTGCCTGCAATTGACCAATATCATGATTCAGCCCTTCCAACTGCTCTGCAACAATAGCAGCTTCTTTTTCCAGCTGTTCGATCGCTGTCTGAATTCGGGCCTTTTCTGTCAGTGCTGCCCGGGCCAGATCTTCCCGACCTTTATTGATCGCCAGCTCAGCTTTTTGCTCCCACTGGCTAGATTCATTTTCCAGGCGGTCAAGCTGGCGCCGCAAGGTTTTTTGGTCAGCAATGGTTCTGGCAGCATTGGTCCGCACCTCGATCATTGTATCTTCCATCTCCTGAATCACCAGGCGGATAATTTTCTCCGGATCTTCAGCATGCTCCAGCATGGCGTTGATATTGGAGTGGATAATATCGTTAAAACGGGAAAAAATACTCATAGCAAGCTCCTTTGTT
>CAZGKZ010000168.1:2263-3348 GCA_964526315.1 uncultured Geobacteraceae bacterium | reverse complement strand
AAAGAATTTTCCCTAGGGGAGATGTCTCTACTCTGTAGATATCGTTTCCCTGACTTAATCAAATTTTAAAGGAGATCACATGAAAGCTGCTCAGACTTGGGTGCTCGGCTGTACGGTTTTTGCCCTGTCGCTGGTTTTTGCTCTGCCGACAACTTCTCTGGCGAGTGAACCGATAACAACCATCGGGACCGGTGGAATCAATGGTGTCTACTACAGTACTGGTGGTGCGATAGCCAAGATGTTCAATCTAAAGCGGCAGGAATTTGGTGGCTGGATGGCCAATCAAGCCACCAAAGGGTCAGTCGAAAATATCAAAGCGGTATTGAGTGGAGAGATTGATTTTGGTATTGCGCAGGGTAATTTTCTATTTGATGCGGTGAATGGAGAAGGGTTGTATGCTGGTCAGATGAAGGGAGATCTGCGTGCCGTTCTTGGATTATATATTGAAGATATTACCATTGTTACGGCTGTCGATGCAGAAATTAATACTGCTACCGATCTAAAGGGAAAGCGGGTTAACATTGGTATTCCCGGATCAAGTGCTGCCCTGACAGCCCAAATGGTACTGCAAGAGTTGGGGATAGCTCCGGAGGATTTGGAATTATTTAATTATCCCAACTATGAGGTATCAGAAAGGTTGCAATCCGATGATATTGATGCCTATATCTTTACTGTTGGGCATCCTAACCTTTTGATTATGGAGGCAACTAATGGGCAGAGAAAAGTCCAGATTGTCCCATTCACCCAGACTTTAATTGATGACGTAGCAGCCCGCAAACCATATCTTTTTGCAGATAAAATTAATCTTGAATATTACGATCGATTGGCAGACAAAGGCTTGGTCCCAACTGTTGGCGTCAAGGCGATGCTTTTCACCCGCGCAGATATGGATGAGAAAATTGTCTATCAGGTTGTCAAGCAGGTGCTGAACAATCTGGAACTGTTTCGTCAGCAACACCCCGCTCTCGCTAATTTAACCCGGTCTGACATGTCTATAAATAATGTTGTTCCATTCCATCCGGCGGCAGAGCGTTATTTTCGGGCCACGGGACTTGTTCAGTAACCTGAATTTACAATGATCTATT
>CAZGKZ010000168.1:0-2163 GCA_964526315.1 uncultured Geobacteraceae bacterium | reverse complement strand
TCTATTACGTTTTATTTTGATGAGATACAGGAGGAAATAATGAGAAAGATTTTTTTGCCGATACTGACCTTTCTGGTTGTGTGTTCACTGGTGAGTCCGGCGATTGCGAAAAAACCATACTTTTTTCCATTTGTTAATCCCTACGAAGCAACGGTTATGGAGGTTCCGGCGATCTACGAGGCTCAATTGCCTGAAGCGGTTCCGACCAAGGTGTTTCGAATTCATCCTTTTCCCGAGCGTAAAACGCCAGCTGTCTTCTGGTATGATGATGGTTTGGAGTGCTCCCTGGTCTACCAGAAGGACGAAGCCCCGCTGATCTTTATTATTGCCGGCACCGGGGCCCGTTACAATTCTCCCAAGATGATTAACATGCAGAAGGCTTTTTATCAGGCGGGCTACCATGTTATCTCTATTTCTTCACCCACCTATTCAAGTTTTATCATCAATGCTTCAAAAACAATGGTACCGGGCAACCTCAATGGTGATGCTGAGGATCTCTACCGGGTTATGAAGCTTGCTCTGGATAAGGTGAAAAACAAGATTAAGGTGACCGATTTCTATTTAACCGGATACAGCCTTGGTGGAATTCAGTCGGCTTATGTCTCACTGCTGGATGAGACAGAAAAGGTCTTTAACTTTAAGCGAGTGTTGTTGATTAATCCTCCGGCCAGTTTATTCAATTCAGTATCAAGGCTTGACGGGCTGCTGGGTGATAATATTCCCGGTGGAATAGATAACCTGGATATCTGGTACCAAAACCTTCTCGAAAGTTTTTCCAGTATCTATCAGGAGATGGGCTACTTTGATTTAAGTGGTGATTTTATCTACAAGGCCTATAAACGTTATCCACCACGGGAGGATTTTCTGGCGGCGCTGGTTGGTCTTTCCTTTGCACTTAGTTCTTCAGATATGATGTTTACTGCTGATGTGATGCGTGGGGGGGGATATGTTACGCCAAAGAATGTTGTGATGAATAATTCGACCTCGCTGACGTCTTACGCGAGAGTCGGTTTCCGGACCGGGTTTGTCAATTATTTTCATGAGTATTTCTACCCCTATTTTCATACCCAGGATCCAACTTTGACGGAACAGCAATTGATCGATGAACTCAGTCTGAATCACATTGAAGGCTACCTGAAAGGCTCCAAAAAAATTGGTTTGCTGCACAATCAGGATGACATCATCATGGCACCTGGCGAAGTCGATTACCTGCATGGAGTTTTTGGTTCTCGGGCACAAATTTACCCAACGGGGGGGCATTGTGGCAACATGAACCATCCCGACGTCGTCCGTTTTATGGTTAACTTTTTTGACGGACAGGAGGGCTGATCATGATGAAATCTATTCAAGTAAAAACAGTGCTGTTGCTCACGATATTCGGACTTCTCCTGTTGAGCGGCTGCTCAACCTTGCCGAAAAAAACTGCTAATACTCAACCCCCGCAGCGACAACTTGAAGATGTTATCAATGTTGATGACAAGGCTCCGGTTGTTGTCAATGATCCCCTGGAAGGATTCAACCGTGGGGTTTATCGCTTTAACTATTACTTCGACAAATTTATCTTCCTGCCAATTGTCAGTGTTTACACTTTTATCCTGCCGGATTATGTACAGGATCGAGTTTCAAACTTTATCGATAACATCTATGAGTTTAATAACTTTACTAATAATCTTCTGCAGTTGAAATTTAAAGAGACGGGGATGACACTGGCACGATTTGCGATCAATACCACGGTAGGAGTCGCGGGGCTCTGGGACCCGGCAACCGGTATGAATATCCGCCGACAACCGGAGGATTTTGGTCAGACCCTGGGGCACTACGGTGTTGGTAATGGTCCTTATCTGGTCTTGCCGATTATCGGTCCATCGAACCTGCGTGATACCACTGGACTTGTTGTTGATACCGTAGCGTTTAACACTGCTGCCAAGGAACTTGAGTCTGATTGGATGGCAGACAATGATGTTCGCCTGATTTTCAGTGCAGTGACGGCAGTTGATAAGCGAAAACGTGTCCCATTCCGTTACCACGGAACCGGGTCCCCCTTTGAGTATGATTTGGTTCGGATGCTCTACACGGCGCAACGGAAGATCTTAATCGAAAACTAACGTTAGTTATCGTATTTCAATCAAAACAACATGGGCTTAGTCATAATTGGCTAAGCCC
>CAZGKZ010000167.1:0-3394 GCA_964526315.1 uncultured Geobacteraceae bacterium | reverse complement strand
AACCTTTGCCATTTTTTCCGGAGGGCTTTCTCCTGCCAGATTGTGAGCTTTTCTGGTGATGTCAAACGGCTGGTAATTATCCATCATAATCACCCGATCTGCTACCGCAAGATAATCGCCAGAGCCTCCGGTGACAATGATACTGGAGACCCCATGTTTTTCATAAAGCTCGCGAATTCGATGTAGAAGGGGGGTAATTGGTTCTTGGCAATCTGGTATAAGTTGCTGCATCCGCTGATCACGGATCATAAAGTTGGTTGCCGAAGTATCTTCATCGATCAACAGACACTGACAATGGCATTCCAGGGCTTCGATGATATTTGCTGCCTGCGAGGTACTGCCACTGGCATTGTCGGTGGAAAAACAGTTGGTCGGACGGTTCCCCGGCAGGGTTGAGATAAAGGGGCTGATATCCACTTGATTGATACTGCGATGGTCTTCTGCGCGGATTTTTACCGCTGTTGCTGTGGTGGCAACCAGTTCTCTGCCATCCCCGGGAATATGATTATAGATCCCCCGTTCCAGAGCCTGTAGTAGGGTCGATTTGCCATGAAAACCACCACCGACAATCAGGGTGATCCCTTTTGGGATGAGCATCCCGGAAAGATTTCCCTGATGTGGCAGGGTCACTTCATGTTTTAACTCCGGCGGAGATTTGAATTTTACCCCTTCAACGAGAGGATGATCACTAATTCCGCTGCAACGGGGAAGCAGCGAGCCATCAGCTATAAAAGCAACCGCCTCAAGCTGTTCGAGCTGATTGCGTAATGCCTCTTGATCCTCCACCTGTTCTATGTGCCGGAGCATTTCGGTCAATGAACTCCGCCCCCAGATCAAACCCTCCTCGATAATTTGTGGAAGTTCAGTAAAAAACATCACGACCGCTTGTTGCGCTAGAATTGAACGCCCTGAGCCGGGGAGCGCAAACAGAAGTCGCGCTTCCAGAGCAGTTGAGTCAATCAGCACCGCATTGCGGCGGAGAATCTGTTGCCCATTGATGGCAATCTCCATTTCGCCACTGCGTCCGGTTCCACGGTTTCCTTTGACTATTTTTCTAATGGCGGCGTGAACAGCTCGCCCAAGAAAATCTTCCAAAGCCGTCTGACGAATCCGGTTGCTCCAGAATTTAGTTGGGATGCCATGCTGTTCTGCTGAAAGTTGAATGCTAATACGTGACGGCAGGGCAAATGGGTCCCCCTGTACGTGATCAATGCTGAGTTGAAACGTGTTGAAATTATAAATACCCTGCAGTTGCTTGTAAGCTTTGTAGCCACGACCTTCAATTTGTTGCAATAAGGTGCGGAGTTTTTCCATCTCAGCTTCCCAATCGTGGTGACAGGTATTGGTGATAGAGTTTATCGGCAACCCGGTCAGTGGTACTGCCATAAAGTTCAGCAAAGGTTAACAGTGGATCGGCAAGGGTGAGTCCTTCGGGTTGCCAGCCGTTCCAACCACATTGCTGTCCAAAGGGTTGCAGCAGGGTAATTATTCCATTGGGATCAGGAACCAGGTGCAGTTGCAACATCGTTTTTAACTGCTGCTCCGGAGAAAGATAAAGAACCGCTTTTTGTGGTTGAAATCCACTGGTTAACAAAGCTGCACCGAGCTCCCCGCCAATCAGAATCTGTTTGCCGATCGCTAATTGTTGCAATTGCTCCGGAATCTGGTTGATGCTGTATCCGGGGGCAGGCTGGCAGCGCTGTAAAAACAGTTTTGGCCGGAGTGTTTCCAGATAACCAATCTGCCAGCGTTGTAGTAGTTCCTCTATGGCCTGTAATTGCCGTTTACCTTGCTCATCAGTGGTGATATTGCCGCGCTTTTCTAATTCAGAAAACAGATCACCAATGGCTCCCAGAGCGATCCCGGCATCATCAGTAAGAGTTCGGTAGGTGGCGTTGATTGTTTGGCGATTGCGTAAAAACAGGTAGATCAGTTTTAATCCGGCAGCGCGGAACAAACGATCGGCACCCGGTTGCTTTGGCGGATGTTTCTGACCACCAATCTCGATATAGAGAGGCAGCTGATTCAGGTAAAGGTTGCCGGCGCAATCGGCATATTCGATCTCTTTTTGCTTCAATAGTGCTGCCATCTGCGGAGAGATATAATGGCTGATCAACAGTGGGTATGAGTTTTTTGGTGCCGGGGAGGTTTTAATCTGATGGATGACTAGATCAGCAATTGTCGGGGTTAATTTGGGGATGACTTTAATATAATAGTAATGACTTCCCCATGGGCCGGATAGACGAAATGTTCCAGAAAAAGGACCACCGACTTTCTGTAACATTAATTCGATCTTTACCTGTGGAATAGCGCGGATTGCTTTAATACTGTCATGGATAATTTGCTCATCTTGTCGTAGCGGTTGTCTTGGCATGATATTCCTTTAAATAAAAGAAACAATGTTCATGAAAAAGTTATTGTTCATAATGTGTGGATATTTAATCCATTGAACAGTTTGCCGGGCTTTGCTGTCAAGGGGAAATTCTTCGAAAAGGAAAAACGGCATAAAGTGAGAAACTGTACAATCTTGTTTTTCTGTGTTATTTTATTAGTATTGCTTAAGCTATAATTTGAGATCAAAATATCGTGTGGTCGCTGCTGGAGAAACAGGAAAAGATATGCCGAAGAAACGAATTAAACTGATCAGGATGTTTCAACTGATTACTATTGTTTCGCTTATCTCCCTGGCAACGATTATTATGATTCTGCATATCTCAATCCAATCCAGGGAATTCAAAAATCGTGCGGAGGAGATGCGGAGCAGCTACCTTACGCAACAGAAAAAAATGATAAAGCGTGAAGTTGAACGGGTCATCTCTCTGGTCTCTGATGAACGCTCACGCAGTGAAGAGGAGACTCGGGAGGTTGTCAAGCAGCGGGTCTACGAAGCTGCTGCAGTCGCAGAAAACATCTATCAACAGAATAAAACCATCCGTTCCGACCAGGAAATCAAAAGAATGATTGTCGATGCTCTCAGGGTGATTCGCTTTGAGAAGGGGACCGGCTACTACTTCATTGTTGATCTTCAGGGAATTTCACAGTTGCATGCCGCCCATCCTGCCTTTGAGAAAACCAGTGTTCTGAACCTTCAGGATCCCCGGCAGAGGTTTATTATCAGGGATATGATTGATATTGTTAAACAGAGCGGGGAAGGGTTCTATGAATATCTCTGGACAAAACCGGCAGAGTCGGGATCTGACCACAAAAAGATCTCTTACGTCAAACTGTTTAAACCCTTTCCTTGGTATATCGGCACCGGGCTGTATGTCGAAGACATTGAAGCCCAGATCAAAGCTGATTTGCTTTTATCCATCAGCAAAGTCCGATTCGGAAAAAATGGCTATATTTTTGTCAACCGATTAAATGGTGATGCATTGGTGAGCAATGGGAAAGT
>CAZGKZ010000166.1:0-3395 GCA_964526315.1 uncultured Geobacteraceae bacterium | reverse complement strand
TCAAGAAAGCCGTAGAATGATTGCTGCTCACGCCGAAGAACTTCCAGGGCAACGGCTTCCTTATCAGAAAAGTGAAAATAGAGGTTCCCTTTGGTTGTTCCAGATGCATCGAGAAGATCATTGATTGTCGTTGCACCAAATCCTTTTTGTTTAAATAGAAGTCTTGCTTCAGCCAATATTCTTTCGCGAGTTCGTTCACCTTTAGTTGCCATAACTGTCTCCCTGAAAAAACAGACCATTCGGTTTATTAATATACAACCTAACAGGTCATCAATATGCTGTCAATAAACCATCTGTTTTTTTACTCGGCTCACAGTTGACTAGTAACAAACCTATATCAACCTTCATGCCAATTTTTTATATCAATAGAATCAATAACTTAAGAATTTGCGGATATTTTTTCTACTGATTTTTGTAGAATATTCTACAGTGAGGTGTGGAATATTAGTAGGTTCCCGTTCCGGGCTTTTATAAAATTTGCTGCTTTCTTTTTGTATTAATGAGTGAAGTTATGCAATATTGAATCGTTGATTATTAGGAAGCTGGCGGTAAAGATAAACGTATTGGAGAGACACTGTGCCATTTTTTAAAGATCTCGAAACTTTGGTTAAAATTAACTCCTTTACCACCCATAAACCCGGCGTTGATACCGTCGGCAAACAACTCTGCGACTGGTGTGAAGAACTGGGGATGAAGCAGCGTCGCTTCACCCGTGAAATGATCGGAGATCATCGGCTTTTTTATTCACCGACAACAGCGGGGCAAAAAATTCTGCTCCTTGGTCATCTAGATACGGTCTTTCCACCGGGACAATTTGAAACTTACCATGGGGATGACGAGTGGATTTACGGGCCCGGAGTTTGTGATATGAAGGGGGGGTTGATTGTCGCCCTGGAAGCGTTGAGAAATGTTTATCGTGCCAATAAAAAAATTGAAAATATCGATTTTTTCTGTGTTTCCGATGAGGAAACCGGTAGTGATGATTCAAGTTCTATCACTTCGGAGCTCTGCACTGATTACGACTATGTCATGGTGTTTGAAGCGGCCGGCCCGGCAATGGAGCTGGTGATTGGTCGAAAAGGGGTTGGCACCTGGACAATCGATATTGAGGGGCAGGCGGCTCACGCTGGAAATAAGTACAGCGAAGGGGTTGATGCCAATCTTGAGGCCGCACATAAATTACAGAAATTGGTTGCGATGACCGATCTGGCCAAAGGCTCAACGGTGAATGTTGGAAAAATTCAGGGGGGAATCGGGGCCAATACAATATCCCCACTGGCATCCCTGGTTGTTGAAATGCGTTTTACCAGTGGTCCTGAAAGAGATCGCCTGCTTGCCGGTCTGGATGACATTGTTGCCGAAGCAACGATCTCGGGAACCACTGCTCGTTTGTCGGGTCGACTGCAAAGGGATGTCATGGAACCCAATGATCAGCAGTCCGCTTTTGTCGAAAAAATCAGGGGGATATCCAGCTTGCCAGTACTAACCGAGCAGCGGGGCGGTGGAAGTGATGCAAATATTACTGCGGCGGCTGGCGTTGTCACTCTGGATGGGTTTGGTCCATTTGGTGATGGAGACCATACAATTCACGAACGAGCTTTGAAAAAAAGTTTTCCCGAACGTATTTCACTGGTCACTGATCTCTTTATGTTTCATCAATCTAATGGATACCTGGTCAAGGAGGATTGAACAATGGGCAATCGAACCGTGGGAACATGGATCTATCAGAATGGTGGTGGTGATGTTATTGAGGAGAGAATAATTGCCGGGCTAAGAGAACGGGAAATTGAGACCATTACTGATCTGAACCTGCGCCACGCAGATGCCCATAATGATGGAATTTTTTGTAATGGCGTACAGATGGACAATCTGGACCTGTTTTTTTCCTACAATGCTGGGGAACAGAGCATGTACCAGATCTATCTCTATGAACTGCTTGATCTCCACATCCCGATCATCAACAGCTTTAAAGGCTTTTCGATTTCAGAAGACAAAATGAAAACCGACATTGCCCTCAAGGTGGCCAACATACCGAGAACCGATTTTTATCTCTGCCACCGGGATGAAGCAGAAAAACTCAGGGAAGCCGTCAATAAATGGGACTCAAAGGTTGTATACAAACCGGTTGATGGTTGGGGTGGAATAGGTATGGTACTGATAGAGTCTGAAAACGATCTCAACAAAATCATGCCCTTCCTGAATCAGCTGGATATCCGCTTTTTTTATATCGAAAAATTTGTCAATTATGACGGTACCGATTATCGTATCGATGTGGTTGACGGTGAAGCGATTAGTTGTTACGGTCGCCGCGCCAAAAAAGGGGACTGGCGCACCAATGTGACCTCCGGCGGGAGTATTTTTCTGCGTGATATGACCGACCAACTAGCAGACCTTGCGGTAAGAGCGGCAGCAGCAGTAAGACTGGACATTGCCGGGGTTGATATTATTTATGATCGAGAACGGGAAGAGTATATCGTACTGGAAGTCAATGGGATCCCGGCATTCGCAACTCCGGATCAGGAAGCCCTTGGGTTAGATTTTAACCCGAAAAAAATTGAAAAAATTATTGAATTAATCGATCGAAAAACCAGCACTCAAAAATAAACAGGGAAAACCATGAAATTACCAAAAATCGGCCTACTCTATATGGACTACGTCCTCCAGTTTTTTCACCAGTCTAACTTCAAAGGGTGGCCGGATAAGATTGAGACCGTCACCTACCATTGGAAAAAAGATGCCGATCGTCTGATCAAAGAGATCAAGAAAAAAAAGATCGAGATTCTGATTGGCAATATCCCGGCAACGGCATACGAAACATTTCGTAAAATCGATAAAGCCCTGCCGGGGGTCCGCTTTGTCCCTTCTCTGGAAACTCAATTTCCCAACAAATCAAAAGAGAATGTGACGCTGTTTTGTGAAAAGCACCATCTTTCCCACCCCAAAACAGAGATTTTTTACGATCTGGATGAAGGGTTTAACTATCTACAAACTTGCTCATACCCTAAAATTATCAAACGCTCTTACGGCCCTTCCAATTATGGTGGATACTTTGTCCATAAGGTCGATTCCAAAGAAGAAGCAACTGCACTGCTGAAAAAGACCAAATACCGCCCCCACTACATTCAGGACTGTATCCCCCTTAAAGCCGATATCCGGGTGATGCTCATCGGTCACAAACCGATCTGTGCCTTCTGGCGCCAGGCGGGGAAAGATCAGTGGATCACCAATACCAGCCAGGGTGGCACCATGAGTTATGAAGGGGTGGATATGGGGGCTCTGGAATTAGCCGTGCAATCAAGTAAAGCAGCCAAAGCCGAATACTGGGCCTGTGATATTGCGGAACATGATGGCAAGTACTACATCCTTGAATGTGCAACCGCATTTGCGGCATTCCC
>CAZGKZ010000165.1:0-3400 GCA_964526315.1 uncultured Geobacteraceae bacterium | reverse complement strand
TTGATCGAAGGGAAGGCAATTCAATTGCACCCATTGGTCTGTACTGCTTTCAATGCTGACTTTGACGGTGACCAGATGGCGGTCCATCTCCCCCTCTCAATTGAAAGTCAGATTGAGGCGCGGGTGCTGATGATGTCGACAAACAATATTCTCTCGCCGGCAAGTGGCAAGCCGATTATTGTTCCGTCTCAGGATATGGTCCTCGGCCTCTATTATATGACTAAAGAACGGCCGTTTGTGGCTGGGACTGGTAAAGTGTTCGCCTCGCGGCAAGAAGTCCGCATGGCTTATGATGCTGGTGAAGCCGATCTTCAAGCTGCGATTAAAGTGCGTATGTCTCCAGTTGAGGGGGCTCCGGTGGAGCGTATCTCAACAACTGTCGGACGTATTTTATTCCGTGAAGTTGTCCCTGATGCGATTGACTTCAAGCATGTCAATAAAGTTATGGGTAAAAAACAGGTTGCCGATCTCATCGATATCAGTTTCCGTTTTGCCGGTAACAAAGAGACAGTTATTCTTGCGGATAAAATCAAGGAGACCGGTTTCCGTTACTCAAGCTTGGCAGGAGTTTCAATCTGCCTTGATGATATGGTTATTCCGGACACGAAAGAAGCAAGGATCAAGGTTTCTGCAGAAGAGGTCAAGGATATCCAGCGCCAGTATACTGAAGGTCTGATAACTGACGGAGAACGTTACAATAAAGTTATTGATATCTGGGCTAAGTGTACTGAGGATATTGCGGGGACTATGCTTGGCAATATCGCTGTCGAGAAAATAACCTCGGAGGGTGGTGAAGAGGTTGAAGTTTCGTCGTTTAACGCGATCCACATGATGGCCGATTCCGGTGCGCGGGGAAGTGCACAGCAGATTCGCCAACTGGCTGGGATGCGTGGCTTGATGGCTAAGCCTGATGGTTCAATTATTGAAACACCGATCACTGCTAACTTCCGTGAGGGGCTGACGGTTCTGCAGTATTTCATTTCGACTCACGGTGCTCGTAAGGGTCTGGCTGATACCGCACTCAAGACGGCAAACTCCGGTTATTTGACCAGACGTCTGGTCGATGTTGCCCAGGACGCCATCATCATTGAGCAAGATTGTGACACGATTGATGGGATCGAGGTTTCTTCTCTGACTGAAGGTGGGGAAGTTATCGAGCGGGTCGGTGACCGGATTCTCGGTCGTGTGGCATTGGATGATATTGTTGACCCGGTTACCGATAAGCTCTTGGTTGAAGCAAATCAATTGATTGATGAGGAGCTGGTTGCTGTTATTGAGGATGCCGGAATCGAAAGAGTTAAGATCCGCTCGGTTCTTACCTGTAAGAGTAAGCGTGGTATTTGTGCTTATTGTTATGGCCGAGACTTGGCACGGGGCCATCTGGTCAACCTTGGCGAGGCTGTTGGTGTTATAGCGGCACAGTCAATTGGTGAGCCAGGTACGCAGCTGACGATGCGGACTTTCCACATCGGTGGTACTGCTTCACGGCGTGCTGAGCAGACTGCATTGGAAGCACGTTTTGACGGTTCGCTCAAATATATCAATTTGACGACGGTTGATGGTGCTGATGGCTTCCCGGTGGTTATGAACCGTAAAGGCGAAATTGCTGTTATTGATAAGACCGGTCGTGAACGGGAACGTTATTCAGTCGTTTATGGTGCTCGCTTAACTCAACATGAAGGTGGGGCAATCAAGAGCGGTGAAATGTTGGCAGAATGGGATCCCTACACTGTTCCAATTATTACTGAGGTCGGTGGTGTTGTCCATTATGGTGACATTGCTGAAGGGGTCACGATGGAAGAGCAGGTTGATGAAGTGACCGGCCTTTCACGTAAGGTCGTTACCGAGGCTAAATCTGCTGATAAGCGACCACGGATAACTCTGAAAGGTGAGGATGGCAAGACTGTCAAGTTGCCAAATGGGACACCAGCACGTTACATGTTACCGATTGGTGCCAATATCTCTGTGGAAGATGGGGCGGTACTTCATGCTGGTGCAATCCTTGCCAAGATTCCGCGTGAAACAACCAAGACCAAGGATATTACCGGAGGTCTGCCTCGCGTTGCTGAGCTGTTTGAAGCACGTAAACCAAAGGAGCTTGCTGTTATCTCAGAGATTGACGGAGTTGTCTCCTACGGTAAAGACTCCAAAGGTAAGCGCAAGATCGTTGTGACTCCTGAAGTCGGTGATCCGGGTGAATATCTCATTCCTAAAGGGAAGCATATCTCGGTTCACGAAGGTGATGTTATCCATGCGGGTGAAGAGCTGGTTGATGGGTCAAGTAATCCCCACGATATTCTACGGGTTCTGGGTAGTAAAGAACTCTCAAAGTATCTTGTTGATGAGGTTCAGGAAGTTTATCGTTTACAGGGGGTTAAAATTAACGATAAGCACATTGAAACGATCGTTCGACAGATGTTGCGGAAAGTCCAGATCAAAGAGGTTGGCGATACCAGCTTCCTGATTGAAGATCAAATTGACCGTTGGGTCTTTGAAGCGGAGAACGATAAGGTTATGGCCGCAGGTGGGGAACCCGCAATCGGTGAACCAATTATGCTGGGAATTACGAAGGCATCGCTATCAACTGAATCATTTATTTCTGCGGCTTCTTTCCAGGAAACAACCAAGGTGTTGACGCAGGCTTCAATTCAGGGCAAAAAGGACTCGCTGCGGGGGCTGAAAGAAAATGTCATAATGGGTCGTCTGATTCCTGCGGGAACTGGAGTTGGTAAATATCGCTCTGCAGAATTGATGATTCCTGAGCCTGAAATTAAAATGGAAGAACCGATTGAGATAGATGACACGGAAATAGAAGTACCAGCGGAGACCGATTAGGGGATAACTTAAGCTAATCTGGAGCTTTTCTGACCAATAAAGAATATTTCACCGGCAAGAGAAAAGAGCTTGACAAAGCCAAGGCTGATTGATAATGTCAGCGGGTTTTTCCCCACAGAAATGTCAGCCTGAATGGCTGAAAGAACGCAAGAGATTTGGGAGAATCTAGATGCCAACAATTAACCAATTGATCCGTAATGGGCGTAAGAAAAAGGTTGTAAAATCAACCGCGCCTGCACTTAAGTCTTGTCCGCAGAGACGTGGAGTTTGTACTCGTGTGTACACAACAACTCCAAAAAAACCTAACTCCGCTTTGCGGAAGGTTGCTCGTGTCCGTTTGACTAACGGGATTGTCGTCACTTCTTATATTCCAGGAGTTGGACACAATCTGCAAGAACACTCTGTTGTTTTAATTCGTGGTGGTCGGGTTAAGGATTTACCTGGCGTCCGTTATCACATTGTGCGTGGCACTCTTGATCTTGCAGGTGTTAAAGATCGTAAGCAGGGCCGCTCTAAATATGGCGCTAAGCGCCCGAAGTAACTTAAAAGTCTGAGGAAGAGGACG
>CAZGKZ010000164.1:0-3427 GCA_964526315.1 uncultured Geobacteraceae bacterium | reverse complement strand
ACCAATTCACTTAAAGCCGCTTCCGTTTTATCGTTATCGAGATATTCAAAATAAGCCGAAAATGTCGGCAGGTTCAGCTGCCGCATTAGTTTTTGCAGACGTCCGACCAAGAGTGAACGTTTTTGTTCAGTCAGGTTAATTCCAAAACGTTTATAGATCAGATCCCGTAACCGGGTGAACTCGGTATCAGAAATATCCATCAGGGCGTTACTCTGTTGTGGGTTGTTGGTCAGTGCCATTCTTTTTGGAACTTTCTTGAAGCAGCCGGAAAAGTCGTGTGCAGCTATCTTAGCTATTCTTCTTCCAGAGCTTCGGTCAGGGTCATCATTTCACCAGAAAAAAGTAACTTATGGACATCAAGAAGAATTTTGACATCATTGTTAACTTTACCCATTCCCTGAATAAAACTATCTTCACTGTTTTTGTGGGTTCTTGGCGCCGGTTCGACATTGGTTTCAGGGATATCCATCACTTCACTGACTTCATCAACAACCAGCCCGACCTCAGTTCCATCAATATTGACCACAATGATACAGGTGCGTTCGTCGTACTCACGATCATCCAGACCAAAACGGGCTCGGACATCCATGATTGGAACCACTTTGCCGCGCAGGTTGATAACCCCACGGATAAATGACGGCATGTCCGGAACGTCGGTAATGGTCTGAATGCCAATAATTTCAATCACATATTGGATCTCAATGCCGTAATCTTCTCCGGCAAGGTGGAAAGTCAGGTATTTATCTTTCTGTGTATCTTCAGTTTCAGAGTTGCTCAAGGTTGTCTCTTCAGCCACGGAATCCTCCTTTAAATAACTTCTTTTGTGTTTTCAAATTTATTTTTTTTACTCTCAGCTGAATCAACCAGCGTACCAACATCCAGGATCAGACAGACGTTTCCATCGCCGAGGATCGTGCAGCCAGAGACACCGGGAACGTTGCCGATGAAGTTTGACAACCCCTTGATGACAGTTTGCTGTTGGCCAAGTATTTCATCAATAAACAGGCAGAAACGGGTTTCCTGATATTCCAGAACAATCAGAATTCCATCTTCAAGTTTGCTGGAATCGGGTTCCTTGCCAAGAATTTCATACAGTCTGATAATCGGCAGGAAATTCTCCCGAACTTTAGCTAACTCTTCACCATCAGGGGTGGTGGTGATCTGCTCCGCCACTGGCCGGAAAGCTTCCAGCATTGATAGCGTTGGAACAATGCAGGATGCAGTCCCGACCCGGACAATCATCCCATCGATTATTGCCAGAGTCAGTGGGATGCGCAGGATAATTTTACTCCCCTGTCCTGGGGTACTGTAGACATCAATCTTACCCTTAATTTTTTCCAGATTCTTCTTCACCACGTCCATTCCGACACCCCGTCCAGAGATATCAGTTATCTGGGCAGCAGTAGAAAATCCGGGAGCAAAGATCAGGTTGTTGATCTGCTTATCAGTCAAGTCAGATCCATCACCTTCAATGAGTCCTTTACTGATCGCTTTTTCGAGAATTTTTTCTTTATTTAATCCCCGGCCATCATCTTCTATGGTGACCCAGACCTCTCCTTCCTCATGGCGGGCAGAGAGTCTGACCGTCCCTTTTTCATTTTTTCCAGCGGCCAGTCGTTCATCCGGCGGCTCCAGTCCATGATCAAGGGAGTTACGCAACAGGTGGACCAATGGATCGGTAATGGTTTCGATAACCGTTTTATCCATTTCGGTCTCTTCACCAATCAACTCCAGTTCCACCTTCTTTCCGGCTTTCACTGAAATATCATGAACCAAACGGATCATCCGGCGGAACAGACCGGAAACAGGAATCATCCGGATGGTCATGGCCATCTCCTGAAGCTCCCGCACCAGTTTCGACATGTGTTGACCCGCTTTATTGAAATTTTCCAGTTCCAGACCTTTTAGATCGGGATTGTGAATTAACATATTTTCAGCAATAACCAGTTCGCCGATCAGATTGATCAAGCTATCGAGTTTTCCAAGTTCCACCCGGATATCTTGCCGTTTTGCCGGGGTTTTTGTTCTGGCAACCGGTTTGGCCGCTGCTTTGGCTTTCTGGATCGTGTCCTGTTGTTTTTTAAGGGCATTGTTGACCTGCTCTGATGATGCAGTTCCCTGCTCAACCAGGATTTCTCCAACCGGTTTTTTCTGTGTCTCAACGGCTTTAGAGACTGATTCTTCCTTGACCCCCTCTTCGACCAGAAAGTCACCCAGAAGTGGGGCGATAAGAGCCTGTAAATCACTGACATGCTGGTCAAGATTTTCAACCGTGTCATCTTTTCCGTCAGAAATATTGTTGACCGCTTTTTGCAGGACATCAAGTGATGCCAGGAGTTGATCGGCTGGGTTATCTACTGCCAATTTTGATCCGGATTTGATCCGATCAAGGATGTTTTCCATCTGGTGACTGATTTTTTCAATCTGCGAAAATCCAAAAAAACCACAATTACCTTTAAAACTGTGAATATTGCGGAAAATATCGCCGATAAATTCTTTGTCATCCTGGTTCTCCCCCCAGGAGAGCAATCCTTGTTCAGTATTCTGGAGCAGTTCATTTCCCTCTTGAACGAAGCTCAAACGCATCTCATCGGTAATTTCCATTTCTGGAAAATCTGAATCAGACGTTGGTTGCTCATCTGCAGCCGGAGTAGAGTTTTCCTCCACTGTCTCCGCTTGAACTTCTCCTCCCCCTTTGGCCAGTTCAATCGCCTGATGGAGTTGCTCCGAGATATCATCGGCAGGGGCGACCATCGCATCATCGTTATAGTCACTTTCAACCATGTCAAGAGCTTCTTTGGCAAAGTCGCAAGCGGCACACAGGAGGGTGACGTGATTTGGAACCAGCTCAATTTCATTATTACGAATCAGATCGAGCAGATTTTCCGCAGCATGAGCGACCCGGGTCATGTGGTCAAATTCAAGAAAACCAGCACTTCCTTTCATCGAGTGAAAGAGTCGGAAGATAGAATTGATTGTTTCAGAGTCGCTATTCTGCCCAAGTTCAATGATTGCCGGTTCCAGTTGTTCAATCATGTCACGGCTTTCAGTTGCGAATTCATGAATAATTTCAATCTGGTCGTCGTCGAGAGGCATACTCATCGCGGTTCCTCAAAAGGTAAATTTGTTAATATTTTAATTAATTTCACGAATGATAATTAATTATACAAAACAAATAAACAAAATCAAAGAGAAAAATTAGATTTTATGAGATTATTTTTATGCGGGCTGTAATACTCTGTACCCCGATAGATGTGAGTTAAGCAAATCTATCGGGGTACAGGTGTCATGCTTGAGTTGTCTAATCTGACTTTTTATCTATTTTGTAAATATTTTCCATAACCATCACGATCCTGTTTCTCTATATGGTTGATCAGCCAATCTTTCAGGAAATTGAAGATGTCAGCTGGTGGCATCCGATCCCCAC
>CAZGKZ010000163.1:0-3437 GCA_964526315.1 uncultured Geobacteraceae bacterium | reverse complement strand
GGCGTAGGAAGAGAAGGAAGACGGTGTGAATCCGTCACGGACCCGCCACTGTGAGCAGAGACACTTTCTGCAAGTCAGATACTTTTCCTCTATTGAGCCACCCTGCCAGAACTTCGTGGAGTAAGAAACCCGGCAGATTTTTTATGGATAATAAACGGTATCCCGAAACCTTTCGTTAAGGCTTCGGGATTTTTTAATTTAAGCTCATTTTTTTGACCGGATTTTTAGTGGTGAAAACAAAATCATACAGTTTGAGTCGACTGATTTATATCAGTGGGGGGTGTCGTAGCGGTAAAAGTGCCTATGCACAAGAACTTGCAGAGAGCTTACCCGGTCGTCGTGCCTATCTGGCAACCTGCCCGCAGATCGATGAGGAAATGGATCAGCGGATTGAGCTACATCAGCAACAGCGTGAGAAGAGAGGGTGGAAAACGATTGAAACTCCACTCAATCTTAGTACTGCGGTTCAACAGACTGAAAATTTTGAGGTTCTGTTGATCGACTGCCTGACCCTGTGGATTAACAATCTACTTTATCAGGCGGAGCAAGATGGTCGCTCCCTGACCGAGCAGCAAATTAGTGATCAGTGTGCCAAGCTGGTTGAGGTCTGTCGTCAAAGAGGGCAGACAGTTATTTTTGTCTCTGACGAATTGGGGATGGGGTTGGTGCCGTCTGACCCTCTCTCGCGACATTATCGTGATTGTCTGGGGCGGTGTAATCAAACAATTGCAAACCTGGCCGATGAAGCTGTTTTTATAGTTTCCGGTCTTCCACTTATTTTGAAAGGAACCAAGTAGTCATGGATATGGATTTATTGAATAGGACTATTACTGATATCAAGGGGCAAAATGATGCAGCTAGAAGCGAGGCGAAACAACGACTCGATCAGCTGATAATGCCCCACTGGGCTTTGGGTAAAATGATGGACCTTGCCCTGGATCTGGCGGGTATCTGTGGTACTATCCATCCCACAGTTCAACGTAAAACCATTGTTGTCATGGCTGGAGATCATGGAATCACCAAGGCAGGGGTGAGTCTTTTTCCCAAAGAAGTTACGGTGGAAATGGTCAAGGGCTTTGTCAATGGTTTTGCCGGGATCAATGTTCTGGCAAAACAGGCAGGAGCGACCGTTAAAATAGTTGATATGGGGGTTGCTGGTGATCTTTCTCAACTGGCAGCAGGGGGCAATATAATCGATCACAAAATAGCTCCAGGAACTGCCAATTTCGCGATAGGGGCGGCAATGAGTCGTGAACAGGCGGTTCAGGCTCTTGAGGCAGGTATCCGTGTCGCACAAGAACTTGCAGATTCTACCGACCTGTTTGGTACCGGTGATATGGGGATCGGCAATACTTCTCCAAGCAGTGCGATGGTTGCAGCTTTTTGCTCATTGCCAGTTGCGGAGGTGGTAGGACGTGGAACCGGATTGGATGATGCCCAATTGGAAAAGAAGATCGCTATCCTTGAAAGGGCACTTGATCTTAATCGTCCTGATCCAACTGATCCTATTGATGTGTTGAGCAAGGTCGGTGGTTTTGAAATCGCCGGAATCGCTGGACTGATTCTTGGTGCCGCAGCAGCAGGTAAGCCAGTTGTTATTGACGGATTTATTTCCACTGCCGGGGCATTGCTAGCCGGTCGACTGGCTCCAAAAAGTAAGGATTATATGATTGCAGCGCATCGCAGCGTCGAAAAGGGGCAGGTGGCAGCCCTTGCTGATCTGGGAAAAGAACCACTGCTTGATCTGCAGTTTCGCCTCGGTGAGGGGACCGGTGCTGCTGTTGCAATGAATCTGGTAGAAGGGGCTGTTGCTATTTTAACCGAGATGGCAACATTCAGTGAAGCCGCTGTCTCCGAGGCCAAATGATCCTGAAACCGTTTTTTTCCGCAGTACGATTTCTCACCATTATCCCTGTTCCAGAGTCCTGGTGTGGTGATAAGTCAGACTTCTACCGGAGTCCCGACTGGTACCCCGTGATCGGTCTGCTGATTGGGCTGTCGCTGGTGATTGTTGACCAGTTTCTCTGTTGGCTTTTACCCGTTCCGGTTGCGAGTGTTCTGTTGTTACTGGCAATGATTGCTGTTTCCGGTGCGCTTCATCTGGATGGACTCGCCGATAGTGCCGATGCTTTTTTCAGCAGTCGGGGCCGGGAACAGATGCTTATAATCATGAAGGACAGCCGCTCCGGACCGATGGGAGTGGCAGCAATTGTTCTGGTTCTGATCTTCAAGCTGATGCTGTTGATCTCTCTGCCTGCAGCCTGGCGGTGGCAGGTCATCATTCTGATCCCTTTGGCGGGACGATGTGCACTTCCTGTTATCAGCAACTGGCTCCCTTATGCCCGAAATGCAGGAACGGCAGCTTTTACCTGCCACAATTCCAGCTGGATTCGTTCAGCAGTACCAATTGGAGCTTTTTTTATTATTGCCTTACTGTTATTGGGTGGCAACGGATTATTCGTTACGACTATTTTTGTTCTTAGTCTGTGGTTACTGGGACTTTATGGCTTACGGAAAATTGGTGGTTTTACCGGTGACACGTTAGGTGCAACCTGCGAGCTGGTTGAGCTGCTCCCTCCGCTGACTGTTGTATGCCTCGCTCATCTGGGAGTGATGTGATGAGTCAATCTCAGAAACATGGCGGAAATCTCAGGATGGCCAGTCGTTTAAGTGGAATTCCGCAACAACAGTTACTTGATTTTTCTGCCAGTATCAATCCTCTTGGGTTTCCCGAGTGGCTGCGGCCACTGATCAGCTCACAGATCAGTCGACTGGTTCATTACCCTGATCCGCAGGGGGAAGAACTGATTGCGGCGCTGGCCGAGTTTCAGCAGATTAAACCGGGCGAGATTATTGTCGGTAATGGTGCCAGTGAATTGTTGTATCTGCTACCGCAGGTTCTGGATTGTCGACGGCTATTAATTCCGATCCCCAGTTATGGAGATTATGCCGGCCTGGCGAGGGGAGCGGGGCTGGATATTGATTATCTATCGCTAAGGGAAGAAAATGACTTCCAATTGGATATCGATCAACTGGCGGCTCGAATAACGACTGATCATCTGATTGTTATCGGTCATCCCAATAATCCAACTGGAAAATTGTGTGATCGTGATGCATTGATGAGCCTGATCAAAAATTACCCGCAGAATTATTTTATTATCGATGAGTCATTTATCGATTTTGTTGATCCAAGGTATTCTCTGCGGCAGAACCGTCCTGAAAACCTGATAATTGTTCAATCGATGACCAAATCGTGGGCAATTCCCGGTTTGCGTCTGGGGTACGCTTTGGCCGACCCGACTATTGTCAATGCACTGGGTCGATTACGTCCCGACTGGTCGGTCAATACTCTGGCTCAAGCCGTTGGCGTCCGTGCCTTGCAGGATGCTGATTTTCTCCCGAAAACCCGTAAATATGTTGCTGACAGACGGGAAGAG
>CAZGKZ010000162.1:0-3444 GCA_964526315.1 uncultured Geobacteraceae bacterium | reverse complement strand
CGTCCCCCCACCCAATCCCAGAATTCAAACATATTATCCGGGTTGATCCCGAATTGACTCACCAGTTCAATATTGGTTGATATCGCAACAAAGTGTTGAGCGACTGCGGTTTCGGTACCGATCTGACTTAATAACCACTGTTTTGCCGAGTGGGCATTGGTCATGGTTTCCTGGGTGGTAAAAGTCTTTGAAACAATCAGAAAGAGGGTGGTTTCCGGCTGCAGATGACGCAATGTTTCAGATAGATGTGTGGCATCGACATTTGAGACAAAGTGAACCTTCAGCCTCTTATGACCATAGGGTTTCAACGCTTCAGTCACCATCAACGGGCCAAGATCAGAGCCGCCAATACCGATATTAACAATATCAGTGATAGGCTGTCCGGTTGCTCCAAGCCACTCCCCGTCACGAACCTTTTGACAGAAGATAGCCATTTTTTCCAATACCGCATTGATCTGCGGCATGACATCCTCTCCATCGACCAGAATAGGATGGTTACTCCGGTTGCGCAGGGCAATATGTAGTACCGGACGTTGCTCGGTGGAATTAATTTTTTCACCGGTAAACATCGCGTCGATTTTTTCTTTCAACCCGCACTCTCCGGCCAGCTCAATCAGCAGATCCAGTGTAGTTGAGGTGATCCGGTGCTTGGAGTAATCGAAGAGAATTTCGCCGAAGGTCAGGGAAAATTTTGTGAACCGCTGCTGATCTTCAGCAAATAGCTGACGCAGATGGATTGCTTCAATATCCCGGTAATGATCCTGAAGATTTTTCCAGGAAGATAACTGAATCAAATCAGGCATAAAAGCTCCCCGCTATTTCTTTGCTGACATAATCGCATCATATGATTCATTGATCTCTGCCAGTCGATCATTGGCAAACTTGATAAACTCCGGGGGTAAACCCTTCCCTTCAATCTTATCGGGATGGAATTCGGTAGCCTTCTGGCGATAGGCTTTTTTGATCTCTGCGGTTGTTGCATCACTGCTGATCCCCAGATTTTCATAATGCTTACTCAGACTGACACTGGTGGAGTGGAGACCAACATAGCGGCTGCGTAGGGACTGATAGATACTTTCAGGAATACCGAAAGCAGTTTTTGCTTCGAGAAGCATCGTCTCTTCCTGAGGATGCAGCTCCCCATCGGCCATAGCGACCTCAAAGAGAAAACTCATCATAAAATTACACAGCTGCTGATCCTGTGCAAACATTTCACCAAATTGGCGGGCATAATCGGTAAAGGATTCGGGGCGGTCTTTGGCCTGGGTAAAAACATTGATGGCGTAAGCACGGGTCTGTGCATCCAGTCTGAGAGTTTCCTTGGCAATTTTTTCGATTGCAGCGATCTCGTCGGGGGTGACCTGACCATCAGCTTTTGCCAATTTTCCAACCATAGAAAAAGCGGCAGTAAAAAATATTGCCTGCCGTTGTTGAGTCTGATTAAAGCCCCCAACCCCTCGTGATAACTTCTGAGAACTCCCCATACTGGCACCGATTGCGGCCCCCATAACAGCACCAAATGGTCCAGCAATCATTGCACCCAGCCCGCCACCAATAACACCTGACAACCAACCCATAATCATTATCCTTTTCAGCAAAAAATTGTAAAATCGTGGTAAAATCAATCAATCTGGATATAATGAGGGATGTTTATTGCTGCGGCAAGAACTTTATCGTCGGCTATTTAAATATCCTGCGGTCAAATATTATCGTACTAAGGAGTTTTGCTTTGAAAGTCTCTTTTATCCGTCGATTATGGGTGATGATGTGCTGCGCTATGATCCGTTTTTACGCAATGTCTCTTAATCACCTACGGGTTATCGGGACAAAAAATATTCCTGCTGAAGGAGGGGTTCTTCTCGCGGCAAACCATATCTCTGGTTACGATACAGTCCTTCTCCCAACGACAGTTCTTGCCGAACATCCCTGGCAGATGATCTGGGCACCGGCTAAAGAGGAGCTGTTCCGCAACCCGCTTCTCGGGGCACTTTATCAATCGTTGGGAGCTTTTCCGGTTAAGCGGGGACGGGATATTCGTGCCGGTAAGCAGTTGGGGCACCTGCTCCAGACAGAAAAAGTGATGCTGTTTCCAGAAGGGACCCGACATCCAGATGGAACCCTTGGTCGGGGCAACCGCGGTGTCGGGAAACTGATTTATGAACACCAACCGGTGGTTATTCCAACGGCATTATCGGGAATCAACCACTGGAAATTTCTAAAATCTGGACAACAGGGGAGTATTCGCTTTGGCAAACCCATTGATTTTTCTGATCTGTTGAAACTTGAGGATAAAAAAGCAACCCACCTGCTGATTGTTGAGCGACTGATGGCAGCTATTGCAGCAGAACTTATGACCGAGCAGGTCGATGAAGAAAAGGGTAGCGCCAAAAAAGCGACCGATTAAAGATCCAATACTTGCTGAATCACTTTTTCTAAATCAGCAAACAGATATGGTTTTGCAACCCGCCCCTTAAATCCATATTCAGTATAATCTGCCATTACTGGATCCGTAGCATAACCACTGGAAACGATCAATTTTGCCTGCGGATTGGTACTGAGAATTTTCTGCGCTGCATCCTGACCACCCATCTCGCCGGGAATAGTTAAATCGCAGATCACAAGATCATAGCCATGGCTCTCTTCCTATGCTGTTTGATATTTCGTGACGGCTTCTTCTCCTGTAATAGCATAATCGACCTGATGACCCATCTCTTCAAGCATGGCACCACTCACCTGCTGTATCAGTTCCTCATCATCCAACAGCAAAATCCGGGCAATGGTGTTTCCACAAATGATTTCCTCTTCAGAGTTGGAGATCTGCGGCCCTATCTCTCCTTCGATTGCCGGCAGAGTCATGGTAAAGGTTGTTCCCTGATTTAATTCTGACGTCACCGTAATTTTGCCACCATGCTTAGTAATGATCGAGTGGCATGATGCTAACCCTAAGCCATTCCCCTGTTGTTTGGTAGAAAAGTAAGGATCAAAGACCCTATTCAGATATTGAGGGGCAATGCCAATCCCCTGATCCTGGACACAGATCTGCACCTCTCTTCCATCTTCGGTGTCTCTATTCTCTGCACTGATAGTAATAATTCCACCATCTGGCATTGCCTGCTTTCCATTAATAACAAGATTGCTTATAACCTGACTCAGCTGCCCCTTATCAGCATCAACCAACCATAAATCTGCTGCAATATTAAGTTGTAATTTGACGTTGCTGCCACGCAGGGAGAAACTTGCAGTCTCATCAATGATTTCTGCCAGGGCAAGTGGTTCTTTGATCGGATCTCCACCTTTGGAAAAAGTCAATAACTGCTTGGTTAAACTGGTTGCACGTTCCATCGAAATACTAGCAGAGTGCAAATACTTGTAGGCCCTATCCTCAACAGATAAAAATCTTTTTGCCATTTCAATATTGCCAAACAGCCCGGCAAGTAAATTATT
>CAZGKZ010000161.1:0-3458 GCA_964526315.1 uncultured Geobacteraceae bacterium | reverse complement strand
TGGTCGGCCTGTTTGTCACCACCTTCGTTCAATCCTCCTCAATCACCACTGTCATGGTCGTCGGTTTCACCAATGCCGGACTGATGCAACTGACGCAGGCTATCGGGGTGATCCTTGGAGCCAACATCGGGACCACCATTACCGGTTGGATTCTGGCAGTCAAAGTTGGCAAATACGGTCTGTTGCTCATTGCTATCGGCATCTTCCCGATGCTCTTTTCCAAAAATGAGCGAATCTCTGCGGGCTCAAAAGTTCTGGTGGCTCTGGGACTGATTTTCTTTGGCCTGGAAATTATGAGCGGGGCTTTTAAACCTCTTCGCAGTGACGAAACCTTCATGAATCTGATGCTCTCCCTCGACGCTCAGACTCTGTTGAGCGTTCTTGGTTGCGTTGCCATTGGCTGTATGATGACGATGATCATCCAGAGCAGTTCAGCAATGCTCGGTATCACAATTGCCCTCGCAACCACCGGAGCTATCCCCCTCTATACAGCAGTCGCTCTGGTTATGGGAGAAAATATCGGTACCACAATTACTGCCCAGTTTGCCGCCATCGGTGGCAGCATCGCCTCCCGGCGGGCGGCCATGGCACACAGCGTTTTCAACGTACTGGGAGTTGTAATTATCATCTCGTTTTTCTCTCCCTACGTTCACATGATAGAAAAATTCGTCCCCGGAAACTCTAGTTTTGTTGATGCAACCGGGAACTACCCCTATATTGCGGCCCATATTGCCATGGCACACACATTCTTCAACGTCACTGCCACCTTGGTGATGTTGCCATTTCTCAATCATCTGGCAAGACTCGTCACCCGGATGGTGCCGGAAAAACAGGGGAGCGGCAAAGGGTCATTCAAATACATTGGTGCTCCCGGCTCAATGCCAGTTGCGATGGGGATTCCATTAATTTTTGAAGAACTGAAGCGGATGCAGAAACTGGTGCATAAAACCCTGCGCCACTCAGGAAGTTTTCTGCAACGGGATCTGAAGGGGCGCGAACGTTTCTATCGTAAGGTGATGAAACTTGAAGATGAAACAGATATTATTCAACATGAAATTACGACCTTCACTGTCACACTGATGCAAGCTGGAAATGCCAGCAACCGACATTCAGATCGAGCCTATAGCTTTATCCGGGCGGCCGATGAGTTTGAATCAATTGCCGATTATGCTGCGTCCCTCTGCTCATATATGAAACGGCTGGATAAATATGAACTTGATTACAGTGAAGACGGCTGGGACGACCTGATCAGTTACCATCATGAGATACTGGCATTTTTCACCCTGGTCTGTAAGGCTTTCAACGATGATGATGCGAGCAGTACCAAAAAAGTTTACGATGAGGCCAGCCGCCTTAATGATCAGGCTGATCTTATCCGTAAGGCACACCTTGACCGGATGAAAGATGGTTCCTGCGGTGCCCTCCCCGCCTTGACTTTCAGTGATATGGCCGTTGCTCTACGACGGATAAAAAATCATACCGTTAATCTTCATGAGGCCATTTTTGCCGATACCTCTCTGGGAGCATAAATTTCACCCCCAAAAGACGGGCGTTAATGAATTATTCGATAGTTGCAAATTCAGGTTTTCCGCCACAGATATCTGTCAGATGTTACAGCAATCTGGTCCGGAGAATATTTTTTCTACTGCTCCTGCCCCTCGTACTATCCTCTTGTGCAACCCCCGAACAAAAGAGCTTTGATCTCGGCCACTGGAATCAGGAGAAGATCAAACTGCTGCAGAATGAGGTTAGAGAGATTCCCGATCCCGGGGAGAAAGTTTCTCTCATCTCTGCAGCTTTTCTGAAGACCCCTTATCGTCCCTCCACCCTGATCGGCAGTTCAGAAATCAACGAGATATTTGTCCTTCGCCTCGATGGAGTTGATTGTTTCACCTTTCTCGATTATGTGGAGGCACTGCGCAGATCCACCGATTTTAAAACCTTTGAAGAGATGCTGCGACAGGTTCGCTATGACAATGGAGATGTGGATTTTTTGCATCGACACCATTTCTTTTCCGCATGGGGGAATTCTCCCCTTGCCCCATTGCGTGATGTCACTGCACAAATCGGTAGGGAAAAGACCCGTTGGACAGTTAAACAATTAAATCAGAAGAGCCCGGGAAAGTTATTTCTGCCGGGATATCCGGTCAGAAAGCAGGTCGTTGCATTTATACCGGGCGAAGCCATCGATAAGTCGACATTATCCCGGTTACATTCAGGAGATTATATCGGCATCTACAGTACTCACCCAGGACTTGATGTTTCTCATACCGGAATTGTGATAAAAAAGGGAGAAACAGTCTTCTTTCGCCATGCGTCCTCAAAGTGGTTGCGGAAAAAGGTCAGGGATGAAGAATTGTTTCCATACTTGGGGGGAAGAAAAGGTCTGATTATCTACCGTCCAGTCAAAACGGAGCCACTTTAAGTTTAAGCAAACCGACAACAACCGCCTGAAAAGAAATTTCTTCACCTGGAGCTGACAGAATGTACCTTGTTATCGTTCACGATTGGCAGAAAGATTCCGCTGAAGCCGCGCAGATCATTGCTGAGGCTCTGGGAATTCTGGTCTTTGAAGCTCGACAGAAAATTACCGGTGGAAATCCGGTGACAATTGCAAACTTTTCCGACCAGCAAAAAGCTGAAGAAATCGCAACGCGGTTATCTTGCAACGACATCCCGGCATTCATCATTGATACCGTCGCCGCACGCGACAACCAACAACTTTTCCAGGTCAGTCAGTTCAGTCTGGAATCAAAAACACTGCAAGTCGAATCAGCAGAAGGACAACAGCTTGCTATCGATTACACAAACATAGAACTGCTCCTTATGGCCACCTGTAGTGATGGACAGATAGAGACAATGACCACAACAACCAGCCGTAAATTCAGCATGGGGAAAACTCTGCTTGCCGGTGGAATCCCGATGACCAAAAAAGTTAAGACAACGGAGATTTCTAAGGGTGAAGATCGGGATAAAACTCTTTGGCTCTATTCAGACAAACAAGAGGTCGTAATTTTTAATCGAAATAAATTAAATTACCTCGGTCTCGGTGAAGCCCGCCAGCTCACTCGAGAGCTCAATTTTACCCACCTGCAAAATGAATTACGTCGACTGGCGCCACAGGCTGGCTACGATGAGCGGTTCCTCAAACGGGTTGGAGTAGTTAACCTGTTAGGGCAAGCCTTTGACCCCGCAACACATCTCGATCTGGCCTATGAAATTCTTTCTCAAAGCCTGAGAAAGTCGAAGACGGTGCAAAAATAACCTCATCCACTGGAAAGGAAGTAAAAAAAATATCCCGATGCACGACCTACAGATTACTGACGACATCATTATTCCCCGCCAGGAGATAGACCTCACTGCTATCCGTTCTCAGGGTCCCGGGGGACAGAACGTTAACAAAGTGGCAACCGGTATCCACCTCCGTTTCGACATCCGGGCGTCATCACTTCCTGAAT
>CAZGKZ010000160.1:0-3500 GCA_964526315.1 uncultured Geobacteraceae bacterium | reverse complement strand
CAATATACTAATTAAGTTACAGTGCCTGACAATCAGCAACATATTGATTTTCAGAATAAACTTCACATAAAAAAGGAGATACACCAATGGGTCAGAACTATTTTAATTCACTCTCTTTCAGTCGTAAGTTACAGGAACTCGGAACTTGCTATTTTATGGACAACAGCGAATTCGAAGGGGTTGAATACCTCAAAGGGAAAAAGATTGTTGTCGTGGGTTGCGGTGCTCAGGGATTGAATCAGGGGCTGAATATGCGCGATAGCGGCCTTGATGTCTCCTATGCCCTACGTAAGGTGGAGATTGATGAGAAACATATCTCCTGGCAAAATGCCACAGAGAACAACTTTGAGTTTGACACCATTGAAAATATGGTTCCTAAGGGTGATCTGGTTCTGAATCTAACCCCCGACAAGTACCACTCCCCGGTAGTTAATCATATTATGCCACTGATGAAAAAGGGAGCCTGTCTCTCCTATTCTCACGGTTTCAATATTGTCGAGGAAGGGATGCAGATTCGTGAAGATCTAACCGTTATTATGGTCGCACCAAAGTCCCCAGGATCTGAGGTTCGTGCTGAGTATCTGCGCGGTTTCGGGGTTCCAACTCTGATCGCCGTCCACGGCGAGAATGATCCCAATGGTGACGGACTTGATATTGCCAAGGCATACTGCTGTGGTACCGGCGGTGATAAAGCCGGTGTACTGATGTCGTCATTTGTTGCTGAAGTTAAATCTGACCTGATGGGCGAGCAAACTATTCTCTGTGGTGTTCTGCAAACCGGTTCTATCCTTTTCTACAACAAAATGGTTGCTTCCGGAATTGAGTCTGGCTACGCCTCAAAATTAGTTCAGTATGGTTGGGAAACCGTCACCGAAGCACTGAAACATGGTGGGGTGACCAATATGATGGATCGCCTCTCTAACCCGGCCAAGATTATCGCCTTTGAACTGGCTGAAGAGTTGAAAGAGATCATGGGGCCACTGTTCCAAAAACATATGGACGATATCCTCTCTGGAGAGTTTTCCAAGACGATGATGGAAGACTGGGCCAACAACGATGCGGATCTGCTGCGCTGGCGGGAAGAGACCAACAATGAACCCTTTGAGCAGTCTGAAGCACAAGCTGCGGATATTCCTGAGCAGGAATACTTTGACAACGGAATTCTGATGATTGCTATGGTCAAAGCTGGCGTAGAGATGGCCTTTGATACTATGGTCGCAGCTGGAATCAAGGAAGAGTCTGCATACTATGAGTCACTACATGAAACTCCACTGATTGCCAACGTCATCGCCAAGAAAAAACTCTATGAAATGAATAAGGTTATTTCTGACACCGCTGAGTATGGCTGCTATTTGTTTGCCCACGACTGTGTTCCACTGTTGAAAGATTTCATGGACAAGGTAGATACTGCAGTGATTGGCAAGGGGCTGGAGCTGAAAGACACTGGCGTCGACAACCAGCTGCTGGTTGAGGTTAATGCCGAAATCCGCAATACTCTGGTTGAAGAAGTTGGTGAAGTTTTGCGGGAAACAATGGAAGGGATGAAGGCTATTGTTTAAAGTTCCCCAGATCGAGTTGCACTGAAAGATAAAAAATGGTATTCTTCACTAAACAACATACGAAGGGAGTGCACTATGTTTGCATCGGAGCCACCACAGTATGAGATTTGTGAGACATTTAAGTAGAAGAATAGTTTCTTAACTTTAATATCAACAATATAGACAAAAAAGCTCCGATTTTATCGGGGCTTTTTTGTTTCATACTTCCAGCATATTCTGAAAAAATGTTGTATTATCATATCATCACTTCTTAACTTTTCTCAGGAGCGCATTATGACTGTCGTAGCTGCTACCCCAACTGCCAACGGGCACAAACCTTTCCCTCAATTTATTCAGGAGTTTAAGGCACAACTCAAACATCTTTTTTATATCCGCAGTGATATTAATCAGCTCAGCATTAAACGCGGCATGCCCCCGTTTATTTTGCGGGAGATCATGTCGAGCACTCCCCTTTCGACCTATATCCCAGAACAGTATGGAGGACGGGGTGGACATATCCATGAGGGACTAGCATTAGCTGCGGCAGCCAGCTACGAATCACTGCCGCTCTCTCTGGGATTTGGTATCAACTGGGCACTATTTCTTCAACCTACGGGGAAATACGGTGAAGAGCAAATTAAGGCAAAAGTGTTCACCGATTTTTTAACCAACCAGAAAATGGGTGGGTTGATGATCACCGAGCCCGACTATGGTAGTGATGCCCTGCATATGCAAAGTTCCTACACAACTGAGGACGGCAACTATCATCTTCAGGGGACCAAACACTGGGCGGGATTGACAGGTTGGGCTGACTACTGGTTACTGACCGCCAGACAAAAAAATAAAAATGGTAAACTGAAACGGGATATCGATTTTTTTATTTGTGATGTCAGCGCCCCGGAACAAAATATTGTCGTTGAAGAGTTTTACGAAAACCTTGGTGTCTATCTCCTCCCCTATGGGCGCAACCATATTGATGTGAAAATCCCGTCAGGGCAAAAACTTGTGCCGCAGAGTACCGGGATAAAAATGATGCTGGATCTTCTGCACCGGAGCCGGATGCAGTTTCCCGGCATGGCCATGGGATTTCTGCAGCGGATGCTGGATGAAGCGGTTCAGCATTGTCAGGAACGGCAGGTAGGTGGAAAAAGTCTGTTTAATTACGATCAGGTTCAACAACGTATTTCTCACCTTCAATCGGCTTACACCATTTGTTCAGCTATGTGTTTCAACAGTAGCCAGAAAGCGGGAGTAGAAAACGACCTTGCACCACATGGTCTGGAGGCAAATGCCGTCAAAACGTATGTCACTGACCTGATGCAGAGTTCTGCACAATCACTACTGCAACTCGTAGGTGCTAAAGGCTATCGCCTGGATCACATTGCCGGACGGGCAATTGTTGATAGTCGCCCATTCCAGATATTTGAAGGCTCGAATGATATTCTCTATATCCAGATTGCCGAAGCAATTCAGAAACAGCTGCTGCAAACAAAACAGACAAATCTCTTTCAGTTTTTGCTCCAACATGAACTGACTGAGCATGCCGCAGCAAGGTTGAAGCAATACCTTAACTTTGAACTGGAACAGCCATTATCACAACGAAAATTAACTGAATTTGGGATTATTATCAGCCGGGTGATCGGGATGAATCTGGTCATAAAATTGGCGGCTTCAGGATTCCAGAAAGAGTTGATAGATAATGCTCTGATCAATATCCAACAGGAAATTTCAGCCCTGCTAGGAAACTTCAGAACCGGTAACTTGACCGACTATGTGGATGGGTATGCGGAAACAGAATCATGGTTTGATTGTTTCTCTCAAACCCGTTAATTTACCTCCACCCTTTTGATAGCAGAAGGGATAAATACTTTTTCAGGGGTTCTAAATGCCAATAACCAGTAAAAAAATGGGCGAAGAAAAACGGAATCAGCTCGTTGCTGAAATGCGTAAAGAAGAACAGCA
>CAZGKZ010000159.1:0-3511 GCA_964526315.1 uncultured Geobacteraceae bacterium | reverse complement strand
TAGCCAGCGGGGAACTTGAATTTTGGGAGCATCTACTTATGATGCTCCCAAAAAACTTCACACGACTAAAGATCTCAGTACCTGTAGGTATCCGGTTTATATGGTCCTGATGATGGCACACCCAGATATTTCGACTGTTCATCGGTCAGTACCGTTAATTTTGCTCCCAGTTTATCCAGGTGCAGTCTTGCCACTTTTTCATCAAGAAGTTTCGGCAGAACATAAACTTTGTTTTCATAGTTCTCAGGATGACAAAACAGCTCAATTTGCGCCATAACCTGGTTGGTGAATGAATTAGACATCACAAAACTCGGATGACCCGTTGCACAGCCCAGATTCAGCAACCGCCCTTCAGCCAGGACAATCACCCCATGTCCATCGGCAAAAACCCACCGATCAACCTGCGGTTTGATATTTTCTCTGGTGACGGAAGAGTCTCTCTCAACAGCAATCATCTCTATTTCATTATCAAAGTGACCAATATTCCCGACAATGGCATTGTTTTTCATCTGCTGCATATGTTCCAGGGTGATAACATTTTTGTTGCCCGTGGTCGTCACGTAGATATCAGCATAATCAAGGACATCTTCAACCCGTTTCACCTCATAACCTTCCATCAGTGCCTGTAGAGCACAGATTGGGTCAATTTCAGTAACAATGACCCTTGCGCCTTGCCCACGCAGGGATTGACAGCACCCCTTACCCACATCCCCATAGCCGCAGACAACCGCAACTTTCCCTGAGATCATCACATCAGTTGCACGCATAATTCCATCAACCAGAGAATGACGGCAGCCGTAGACATTGTCAAATTTTGACTTGGTCACAGCATCGTTAACATTCATTGCCGGGAACAACAAGCTGCCATCGTCTGCCATTTGATAAAGGCGATGAACACCCGTTGTTGTCTCTTCTGTCACCCCGATGATTGAGGTCGCCGTCTTAATCCAGCGCCCCGGATTTGCCGCAATCGATTTTTCCAGGTTTTTAACCAGTTCGTACCAATCCTCAGGATCATCCTCGGAAACTTCAGGAACAGCAGATTTTTCCCACTCATTCCCTTTCAGGACAAACATCGTCGCATCGCCACCATCATCGAGGATCATATTTGGATATTCCCCGTCAGGCCAAGTCAGTGCCTGTTCGGTACACCACCAGTACTCTTCGAGGCTCTCCCCTTTCCAGGCATAAACAGGAACTCCCTGAGGAGCAGCAACGGTCCCCTTCGGGCCAACTGCAATTGCAGCGGCAGCATGATCTTGAGTTGAAAAAATATTACAGGAACACCAGCGGACTTTTGCCCCCAATTCAATCAGGGTCTCAATCAAAACTGCCGTCTGGATCGTCATATGCAAAGAGCCGGTAATCCGGGCCCCATCCAAGGGGTATTGACCCAGATACTCTTCGCGCAGAGACATCAATCCCGGCATTTCTTCTTGGGCCAGCAGAATTTCTTTGCGACCCCATTCGGCCAGAGCAAGATCTTTTACTTTAAAATCACTGAAATTTGACAATTTAGTTTCTCCTTTAATATAAACCTAAACGATGAAATACCTATCTAGCACAATCTAGCAATTGCAAACAAGGTCAAGCGACTCTCTTTCTCTCCTTTTTGGAGAGCCATAGACGATGTCAGCTCAAACCAATTGAACAGCAGAATAGTTGCGACGAATGATACCGAACAGATTATCGGTCGAAACAAGACAGCGAAGCAACACTCTGTCCATACCACCTGAGCCAATTATAGTTGAAAAAATCATTCACATCGATCAGACGTATGGTATAAATAAGGTAAGTACTTTGGTACTTCGTCTGTTCTGACATTGGCGTTAGAACGATAACTTTTTACACCTGACATAGCAAGGGGTTGAGGATGAGTGAAATCATTGATATTTACGCCCGTGAGATCCTGGATTCACGAGGCAATCCAACGGTAGAGGTAGAAGTTGCTCTGGAAACCGGCATTATTGGCCGCGCCGCAGTTCCAAGTGGCGCATCAACGGGAGAGCGGGAAGCACTGGAGCTTCGTGATGGAGATAAGAACCGTTATCTGGGCAAAGGGGTCCTCAAAGCTGTTGAACATGTCAACGATGTGATTGCGGAAGAATTGATCGGTTGGGAAGCCAATGATCAGATCGGGATTGATCGAAAGCTGCTGGCTCTGGATGGAACCGATTTCAAAAGTAAGCTTGGAGCTAATGCTCTACTTGGAGTCTCTATGGCGTGCGCCAAAGCAGCAGCTGAAGATGCCGGGCTGCCCCTGTACCAATATATCGGCGGTGCCAATGCCAAAGAACTCCCGGTTCCAATGATGAATATCATCAATGGTGGCGAACACGCAGATAATAACGTCGACATTCAGGAATTCATGATCATGCCGGTTGGGGCAGAGAGTTTCAAAGAAGCCCTGAGAATGGGCGCTGAAGTTTTTCACACTCTGAAAAAAGTCCTGAAAGAGAAAGGCTATAACACCTCAGTTGGAGATGAGGGTGGCTTTGCTCCTGACCTTAAAAGTAACGAAGAAGCACTGCAGGTTATCATGGAAGCAATTAAACTGGCCGGATACAAAGCGGGGGAAGATATTCTGCTGGCGGTAGATGTCGCAGCATCGGAAATCTACACCGACGGGAAGTACAACTTTGCCAACGAAACTCAACCGATCAAAACAGCGGCTGAGACAGTGGCGTTTTATGAAGACCTGGTCGCACGTTATCCAATTATCTCCATCGAAGATGGTCTGGCTGAAAATGATTGGGATGGATGGAAACTGATGACCGAAAAACTCGGGGATAAGATCCAGATTGTCGGGGATGATATTTTTGTCACCAATACAAAAATAATCAAAGAGGGAATTGACCAAGGAATCAGCAACTCAGTCCTGATCAAAGTTAACCAGATCGGCACCCTGACCGAAACCCTGGAAGCGATTGAAATGGCCAAACGTGCTGGCTACACTGCGGTTATCTCCCACCGTTCCGGGGAAACCGAAGACACCACAATTGCCGATCTGGCAGTGGCAACTAACAGTGGTCAGATCAAAACCGGATCCCTGTGCCGAACTGACCGCATCTGCAAATATAATCAACTGTTACGCATTGAAGATGAATTGGATGACACCGCTGTTTTCAGAGGTAGAGAGGTTTTCTACAATCTATAGCAGCTTGTAAAAACTACCGGGGATGGATTAAATTCCATCCCCGAATATCTCACACTGGGAAGAGAAGGTAACTACTGCCCAGTTTTTCCCGTCTCAATCTTCCATCATCAGACAGTTCTTTAATCAACCGCTGCAACTGTTTTTTATTTGTAGAAGCAAACATCGGATACAGATCGGTCTGCTTAATCCCTGCTTGATTATTCACTTCTACACAAATCATCTCGGCCAAAGAAGTCGGTTCGTCCTGCTGAGGAGTCACAGCAGCGGATGTGGTTTCCGAGTCAGCATCTTTCGCTGCAGGAACCTCCTCCGGTGTTTTTTCAGCCTTTTGCAGTGCAACAGTATACGCCTCCT
>CAZGKZ010000158.1:0-3548 GCA_964526315.1 uncultured Geobacteraceae bacterium | reverse complement strand
GCTTCACGGATGCGCCGCCCTTCTGCAGTCCGAATCGGGATATTCTGTAAATTCGGATCACTGGAAGAGAGTCTTCCGGTCGCTGTTACCGCTTGATTAAAAGAGGTATGCAACCGCCCGGTTGCAGGGTTAATCAACTTTGGCAGCGCATCGGTATAGGTACTTTTCAGCTTACTGACCGAGCGATATTCAAGAATTTTAGCGGCGATGTCATGCTCTTCAGCTAAACTATTTAAGACATCAACATTGGTTGACCAGCCAGTCTTGGTCTTTTTCCCTTTTGCCAGTCCCAACTTTTCAAATAAAATTTCGCCGAGCTGTTTAGGAGAATTAATATTGAATGTCCCCCCTGCCAACGTGTGGATTTCCCCTTCAAGTTTCTCCAGTTTTGTCCCCATCTGCCCGGAAAGGCTCCCCAGAAAGTCGGCATCGATCCGAATTCCCCGCCACTCCATCCGGGTCAAAACATCAACCAGGGGCATTTCGACCTCACGAAACAGTTTTTCACCTTCTTTCGAGGTTAACCTCGGCAATAATTTCTCAGCTAACTGCCAGGTGATATCTGCATCTTCAGCAGCATAACGGACCGCCTTTTCAACTTCAACCTCACTGAAACAGATCTGTTTTTTACCCTTACCGGTCATTTCCGAATACGGAATCATCTGATGATGCAGATGTTCCAGGGCCAGAGCATCCAGACCGTGAGATTTAGACTGCGGGTCGGTAATATATGAGAGGATCATGGTGTCAACATCAATCCCCCGCAACTCAATTCCGGCATTGCGTAATACCAGAGCATCATACTTGATATTCTGACCAACTTTCTGAAAATTTTCACTTTCCAGTAACGGGCGAAGTTTTTCCAGCACCAGGTGTTTATCCAGTTGCTCCGGAACGCCAAGATAACGGTGTCCAACCGGCACATACCAGCCATGATCGGGACGAATAGCAAAGGAGAGACCGACCAATTCGGCTTGGACTGCAACCAGACTGGTCGTCTCCGTATCAACGGCAAACCGACCGGCACCCTGCAACTGTTCAATCATTTTATCCAGTTCAGCAACGGTCAGAACCGCATGATAATCACCATTTTCAGCCGTTTGTGGTTTTTCTGCTGAAAATTCCTGCAACAATTTAGGAAATTCAAGTTTTTTGAATAGAATTCCCAGTGCTTCCCGATCAGGTTCGACTAACAACAAATCATCTAGGGCAACATCGATCTCAAGATCATAAATCAGATCCGCCAGTTGCCGTGACAAACGTGCCTGATCGGCAAATTCCCGCAAGTTTTCCTGCCGTTTCTTCCCTTTAACCCGATCGATATTGGCGAGCAGATTTTCAATTGAACCGAACTCCTGAATCAAGCTGCTGGCAGTTTTTTCACCGATTCCCGGCACCCCAGGGATATTATCTGAACTATCACCGGCCAGGCCGAGAATTTCCAGAACCTGCTCAGGGGGAACACCAAAACGTTCAATCACCTCGTCCCGTCCAGAAACTTTTTTCTTCATCGTGTCAAGCAACCGAACTCTCTCGCCAACAATCTGCATCAGGTCCTTATCGCCGGTCACCACGGTAATATCCAATCCCTGCTCGGCATACCGTTTTGCCAGAGTGGCAATAATATCATCTGCTTCGTAACCGGACAGTTCTACAGCCGGAAGATTAAATGCCCGCACCACATCTTTGATCAGAGGAATCTGCGGCACCAGATCTTCAGGCATCGCTGACCGGTTGGCTTTATAATCGGGATAAAGTTTCTTTCGAAACGTCGGCCCCTTGGCATCAAAAATGACTGCCACCCGGTCGGGTTGCTCCTCACGCAACAGAGTCAGCAGCATCTTGGTAAAGCCATAAATCGCATTAGTCGCCTCCCCTTTCGAATTGGAGAGGTGGCGAATCGCAAAATAAGCACGGTAAATATAGGAAGAGCCATCAATTAAATAGACTCGTTCAGGCTGATTGGACATATATGACCTTTCATTGTCGAAAATTCTGATCGATTATTTCATACCCACCGCCAAAGAGGAAGATTGGAAAACAAGAGTCGCACCATTTTTACCGAACAGGGTTATTGACATTACAACTCTGATGTTATTATCTTCCTTGAAATAATACCAAAAAAGCCGAAACACAAGCACTCGGCACTAAAATAGTGGAGACTAGTTAATGCACGACAACTTTGAAGATCACGACGAGTCCATTGAATATGAAATTGAAGTCGAAACCGATACCGAAGTTCAGGCGATCCCTGATGATGGGCTGGTTCTGGCACGGGACATGCTGCCGTCAAAACTTCCGATCATTCCACTGCGTCCCCGTCCAGCTTTTCCCGGAGTTATCATTCCTCTGACCGTCAATGGAAAGGCCCGGGTCGATACAATCAAACAGGCAATGGAGAGTGATTCACAAGCAATTGGCTTGGTCATGGTCCAGGAACTTGATGAGGATGATTCAACCGGCAACTTGCAACGGGTTGGAGTTGCAGCAAAAATTCTTAAATTAATCCATACCGAAGAGGACAGCGCCCACGTTCTGGTCAACAGTCTGGAACGTTTCAGTATTGATGATGTCACTGAAGCCAACGGGATTATCTACACCGATGTGACCTACTTTTTAAGCGCGGTACACAGCGAAAGTCCGGAGTTGAAAGCCTATTCAATGGCCATCATCTCCACCTTGAAAGAGCTGGTTCAGATCAACCCCCTCTATTCGGAAGAGATTAAACTGTTTCTGGGGCGGACCAGCATGGATGACCCGGCTCGACTGACCGACTTCGCGGCCAACTTGACCAATGCAGATGGTTTTGAACTGCAGGAAATCCTTGAAACGTTTGATATTAACCGCCGGATTGACAAGGTTCTGGTTCTGCTGAAGAAGGAACTGGAAGTCTCCCGACTACAGAATAAAATTTCAAAACAAATAGAAAATAAAATTTCAGCTCAGCAACGTGATTTCTTTCTCCGAGAGCAATTCAAGGCAATCAAAAAAGAGCTGGGGCTGGAAAAAGAGGGGAAAGTCTCTGAAATTGAAAAATACCAGAATCGTCTGAAGAAACTGACTCTGAACGAAGAAGCGCAAAAAGCTGTCGATGAAGAAATTGAAAAACTCCAGCTGATTGAACCTTCATCACCAGAATACAATGTCAGCCGTAATTATCTCGATTGGCTGACGATTCTCCCCTGGGGGAAATTCAGTAAAGACAGCTACGACCTGAAACGGGCTCGCCGGGTTCTGGATCGTGATCACTATGGGCTGGACGATGTTAAAGAGCGGATTCTGGAATTTATCGCTGTCGGCAAAATGAAAGGGGATATTTCCGGCTCCATCCTCTGTCTGGTCGGCCCCCCGGGAGTGGGGAAAACCTCTATCGGTAAAAGTATTGCCGATACGTTAAAGCGAAAATTCTACCGTTTCTCAGTTGGCGGAATGCGCGATGAAGCCGAAATCAAAGGGCATCGCCGCACCTATATCGGCGCGATGCCGGGGAAAGCGATTCAAGCAATGAAAAGTGCCGGAACCGCCAATCCGGTGCTGATGCTGGATGA
>CAZGKZ010000157.1:0-3555 GCA_964526315.1 uncultured Geobacteraceae bacterium | reverse complement strand
TTTAGAGTGTCAACTCGATCTTATATCTGATTGCTATTATTTCTTTTTACTTTTGTCATATGCCTCTATGAGTTGAACTGTCAGGTCAATCATATCGTCAGCAACATAGATAAGGCCACCCTCACTTCTTTCAATAATCATCGAGTAATCACCATCCTTACCAAATTTCTTTAAAATAGCAGAGAGCTCTTTAAGGATTTCCTGAGTCCGTTTTTCATCTTCCTGCTGAAGTTTCCGACGGGCGTCACTCTGAAATTTCTGTAAACTTGCAACCTGAGTTTGATACTCTTTTATCTTCTCTGCTTTGGCATTATCGGAAAGGAGGGCACCCTGCTTTTCCAGTTCATTTTTTAATTTCAAAAATGCATCCTGTTTTATTTTAAATTCTGTTTCATACTCTTTTGCTTGTGCGGCAATCTCACTTTTTGCCTGAGCACCAGCCACAGAATCATTCAGTGCTTTTTGCAAGTTGACATAAGCAATTTTCATCTCAGCAAAGGCTGGAGTTGTCAGTAAAAGAACAGCAAAAAGTGCAACAATAATCTTCTTCATTTTTTTCTCCTGTAAACTATTAAGTTATTAAAATGCTTTTCCTATGGTAAATTCAAAGACAGAGTTATCCTCATAATCTTTTGGAGACAAATTGCGCCCCCAGGCAAAACGTAATGGACCCATCGGACTCTTCCACCGGATTTCAAAACCCGCACCGTGACGCATGCTTGAAAAATAATTTTCATCTTCAGCCCACGCGTTCCCAGTATCGTAGAACAGAACCCCCTTTAATCCAAGTTTTTTATAAATGGGGAATATGTATTCAAAGTTAAAATATCCCATTTTAGGACCACCAACATAATCACCATCTTCTCTTGGACCCACCTCCCGGTAATTAAACCCCCGGATGGTTCGAATCCCCCCGAGGAAAAACTTCTGGGTAATTGATACGTCATCACTGTTTGTTGAAGTCACATAGCCCGTCTCTCCATGAATTGAAAAAACGTGTCCCCAAGGTAATGAGAAAAAATGTCGGTGTTCAGCAAGGGGTTTAAGAAAGTGCTCCGTACCGCCCAATCCAGCGTATTCAAGAGAGAGATGAGTGACCCCACCACGACTTGGATCATCATAATAATCGGTACTGTTACGAACAATCTGGGTCGTTATTGACGAAAGTGTTGAGTTCCCTTCTTCGTCCTGAATAGTCTCAGTAAGACCGCTATCAATATCAGAGACATCCACCTTCTCAAGGCGATAGGTCACGTAAAGTTTAGATTTTCTGCCAATGGGATGACCGGCTCGCACTGACCCACCAATCTTTGCTTCATCATAGTCATTATATTCTCGATAATTGTTATAAATTTCCCCTCCCAGAGTCCAATCGGTATCGAGAAAATGGGGGTCACTGAGGCCCAGAGAATAGTTGGTACTTTTACTGCCGAAAGAGCCACTGAGAGAAAGCCGGAGACCGTAACCAAAAAGGTTTTCCTGAGAAATTGATCCCTGGACCATAAAGCTGTCAACTGATGAGTAACCAACTCCGACAGAGAAGGTTCCAGTTGGACGCTCGGTCACTGCAACCCCGAGGATCGTTTTGGATTCATCAGAACCGGGCTTGTTGGTCACCGTCACTTCATCAAAAAAACCGAGATTGCGAACCCGTCGTTTTGCTTCCTTAACCCCTTGGGCTCGGAAAAGATCCCCCTCGAGAAGCGGTATCTCTCTACGAATAACCTTATCACGAGTTTTTGTATTACCGGTGATTTCAATCCGCTCAACAAAAACCCGGGGGCCCTGTTCAACTTCCAGATTCAGGTCAATCAACTGTTGACCTTTAACTCTGGAGGTTAATGGGGTGACATTGGCATATGCATATCCATTATCTGCATAAACATCTGTCAACATTAAAATAGTGTCACGCAACTCTGCCGTACTAAAAATATCTCCCGATTTTAACCTGACTAACCGCAACATCTTCTCCTGCGGATACATCAGATCACCGGAAACGATGACTTTCCCAACCCGGTACTGAATCCCAGGATCTATCTCTATGACGACATCAAGATACTTGTCATCATCAACTAAGGAAACCTGAGGTTGTTTCACCTTCACATACTGGTACCCTTTATCGTGGTAAGCCGCCTTGATCCTCTCGATATCGAGAAGCATTGTATCTTTATTATAAACTCCTCTATCGGTCATCCAGGACAGAAACCACCGCTCCTTGGTCTCCATTTTATCAATCAGCTCATCCTTATCAAAAGCAATATTACCAACAAAAGAGATATCACGGATCAGAACCTTCTTCCCCTCCACGATCTCAAAAGTCAGCGTTGCCTCATTCTTATCATCAACCTGTAAATCCGGCTCTATCTTGGCAGCATAGTAACCAGCCTCAATATAGGCATTTTTGATTTCCTTCAGACTGGCTTCAATTTTAGATCGATTATAGATAGAGGGAGCTCGCAGCTTTACCAGAGGGCGCAGCTTATCTTTCTTCAGTTTATCATTACCAGAAAATTTGATGTGACGAATCAAAGGGAGTTCATGGACGACAAAAGTAAGGATTTTGGCTCCCTGGACCTCAGTTAAATCTGCTGAGATATCATCGAAGTAGCCTAATTTGAAAATATTTTGCATTGCCCGATCGATATCTTCCGGGGTGACAAGATCCCCTGGCTCAATCGAAATTTCTGCTAACACCACGGAGGTTTCAACCCGGATAATCCCCTCAACTTGAACGTCTGACACTCTTAGATCCTGAGCAGCAGCCAGCACCGCAAGACCTAGCAACAGAAGTGTCAATATTACTTTTTTCAACATCAGTGATCCTCAGAGCAAAATATAAAAACAAAACGGTGATTATAGAAAATCACGTTGAGAACTTCAATTCAATTCATCCCCGGCAACAACACCATCTTCAATCCGCAAGGTTCGATCAAGACTATTTGCCAGTGAAATATTATGAGTGACGATAACCATCGTTAAACCACGCGCCTGGTGCATCCGGTTCAGCAATTGCATGATTTCATCAGAAATACGGCTATCCAGATTTCCCGTCGGTTCATCTGCCAATAATAATCGTGGTTCACGGATCAGCGCACGGGCAATAGCAACACGTTGCTGTTCACCACCCGACAGAGCTCCAGGTTTATGGGTCAAGCGTTGTTGAAGGCCCACTTCGGTTAAGATTTCAGTCGCTTTTTGCACCGCAGTAGAGCGTGTTACACCACCAATCAGCAGGGGCATCATAACATTTTCCAAGGCAGTAAATTCAGGCAACAATTGATGGAACTGAAAAACAAAACCAACCGTGCGGTTACGAAAAGCATCAAGGTCGGCGCCTTTCAACGCAAACAAGCTGTTCCCCTCAAACAACACTTTACCGGTTGTCGGGTGATCCAACCCTCCAAGAATGTGCATCAGAGTGGTTTTACCGGCTCCGGACGTCCCAACAACAGCAACCCGTTCGCCGGCACAAATTTGCAGATTAACCCCGCGCAGAACTTCAATAACGCCACCTGGGGTCATAAAACTTTTCCCCAGCGAAGCGACCTCAATAAG
>CAZGKZ010000156.1:0-3556 GCA_964526315.1 uncultured Geobacteraceae bacterium | reverse complement strand
GGGAGCCATCATCACCACGTCTGCCCCGGCACGATTAAGGGCCAACAGAGTGATAACCGCTTCGTGAATTTCACTCCCGTCATAGACACCACAGCCAGAAAGGATAACACCTACCTTTGCCATAAAAAACCTCCTGATCAATAATCATGTTTAAATAGAGTTAACAGCAGCAATACATCTTCAAGCATAGCAGAGCTATTCTAAAATGGTACTTTCGAAACTTCGATATCTGCGAAAAACCGTCAGTTACGAGGATAAAGAACCGCAATTCCATGGGAGATTTGGGTCCCTAATGCTCTTAGTCGATGTGGCTCATTGGAATCCCAATAGACAGAATCACCAGGATTCAAAATATAGGTTTCTGTCCCATGCATCAACTCAACCTGTCCCTCAAGAATGTAGAAAAATTCCTCTCCGGGATGGCTTACCGGCTGTGCCTGGTCGGTCTGGGCCGGGTCAAATTCAACCAGAAAAGGTTCCATGTGCTTATGTTTTTTCCCATAAGCCAGGGAATGATAAAAATAGGGTTGTGGGGCACCCCCATGGCTGGGACGGCGATTCATCCGCTCAGCATCATCGGCACGGACAACCAGACATTTCTGGTTATTGTCTTCCTCCTCAAAAAATGTCTGCAGCGGCACTCTGAGTGCTTTTGCAATACGCAACAGCGTCGCCAGAGGGGGGATAACCTGATCGTTCTCAACCTGAGATAAGAGTGGTTTCGACAATTCCGTTGCTTCCGACAAATCCTGCAAAGTCATCCGCAGTTTCTGCCTGAGGTCACGGATTTTCTGCCCGATTTGCAATTCTTTGACTTCAGTTCTAAACTCGTCCATTGCTATTTCCCGGTAACAGGTTGATAATTCCCACTCAGTAAACTTTTAACGTTCATTGACTTAACAGTCAAGTTTCATAGGAACTAAATATGCCACAAGCGAAGCAAAACCAGCAGATTAAAGCCATTCTTTTCGATCTTGACGGAACTCTGATCCGGGTGCAGATGTCAGAATTTATCCCCCGTTACCTACAGGGACTCGCTGCATATTGTGTTGACAAAGCAAAGACTGAAAAATTTATCCGAACCCTGCTCCAATCAATTCGGGATCTGATTCATACAGAAGGCGACGGGGTGCAGACCAATGAAGAGCGGGTTTGTCACTGGATGGAGGAAAAACTTGCACTTCCCCGGGCAACCTTACAGGAGAGCCTGATCCGTTTTAAACAGGATGGCATCGATGGGCTGCGGCCGATGGTTCATCCGATCCCCCTTGCCCAACAGATTGTGAAAGAGTGCCGACAAAAAGGGGTTCCTCTGATTCTGGCAACCAATCCGGTTTTCCCAAAATTTATGATTCAGGCGCGGCTGTCATGGGCCGGGCTGGAAGAGGATGATTACTCCCTTCTGACCAGCTACGAAAATAGTTCCTACTGTAAACCGCAGGCGGGATATTTCAGTGACGTTGCCAACCTGATTGGAATCGCACCAGAAAACTGTCTGATGGTCGGCAACGATAGCAATCACGATCTGGCAGCTGTCGCCATCGGGATGCAAACCTATCTGGTCGACACTTGGCTGGTCGAGCGGGAGGGACCGGAGTGGCCGTGTGAAAATCGTGGCGACCATGCCGACTTACAACGCTTCTTGCGGGAGAGACTTGGTTAATACTGAACAACTATTGAAGTGAATCTATGTTTTTTATGCAAAGTTGTTTTTTTACGAAAGGATTTTGACACTTGAGTAAACTCAGAGAAGAGAGCATTTATCATGGACGCATCCTTGATCTGGCTCGTGAAACCCATCAAATGCCAAACAAAAAAGAGTCGAACTTTGAAATTGTGCAGCATCCGGGTGGTGCTGCAGCGCTGCCGGTTCTCCCCGATGGACGCCTGCTGCTGATCCGCCAGTTCCGCCCCGCTGCGCAAGATTATATCTACGAAATCCCCGCAGGTCGGCTGGAACCGGGGGAAGATGCCGCTAGGTGTGTCGCACGAGAATTGGAAGAAGAAGTCGGCTACCAACCACAGCAGCTTGAATCACTCGGTTATGTTTACAGCAGTGTTGGCTTCTGTACCGAAAAAATCTATTTATTCATTGCCAGTGAGCTGCAACAAACCCAAACCGCATTGGAACCCGACGAATTTATTGAGCCACATATCGTCACCCTCAAAGAAGCTCTCAATATGATCTCGTCGGGGGTTATTGACGATGCAAAGACCCAGATTGCGCTATTACGTTACGCCATTAATAACAGGAAATTATAAACGATGTCTCTGCCCGATTTTTACCCTGCGCCCATTGATCTACCGTTCAACCGTACCAGCCTCGATGATAATTTCCAAATTGCCACCCCCGATCAGGATCCGGGCGGTTCAGGTGTCTGGCTATTGTTACAGGGGGGAGCAATGCTGGTTGTCCAGACTGAACAGAGCTATACCCTCCCCGCAGGGGACTCCCCACTTCTGACCACCCCGACCCCGCCGCTCTACATCGGTCAATGGCAGAATCAACCCTGTCGGATGTTAAAAGTTCCGGCCGAAACTGAATTACCACCGCAACTTCACCGGGAACCGCTCCGATCGACGGAGACTAAAATTTCCATTGAGCTGCTGACCCTTGGTGGTATTGGACAGATGATTCACCACTGGGAAGACAACAGCAAGAATTGTGGACACTGTGGGAAAAAGATGATTCGGCTCGAAGGGGAATGGGGCAAAGAGTGTCAACACTGTCATACAAGTCATTATCCACGGGTTCACCCCTGCGTCATCGGACTGGTCATCAAGGGTGATGAAATCCTCCTTGCCCGAAAACCGGAGTGGACCGACGGCCGCTACAGTCTGGTTGCCGGATTTGTTGAATTTGGTGAATCGCTAGAGGAAACCATGGCCCGGGAAACAGTTGAAGAAACCAACATTCAGATCAAAAATCTCCGCTATATCGGCAGTCAGTCATGGCCGTTCCCCAGCCAATTGATGTGTGGTTTCGTTGCCGACTATGCCGGTGGAGAAATAAAATTGAACGATCAGGAACTCGCCGATGCTAAATGGTGTAGACTTGATCAACTGCCGACGTTACCACCCAAAAGAAGCATTGCCCGCTGGTTGATTGACCGGGCGGCAGACTACATACTTGAATAAACAGAAGGAGAAGTTTCCCATGAAATATATTGGAGCCCATGTCAGTGCATCAGGGGGTGTATTCAACGCCCCACTCAACGCCGTAGAGATCGGCGCAACCGCTTTTGCCCTGTTTACCAAAAATCAGAAACAGTGGAAAGCGGCACCACTGACCGAAGAGGTGATCGAAAAATTTAAACAAAATTGTCAGAAGCATAATTTTATACCAGAGCAAATTCTCCCCCACGACAGTTATCTGATCAACCTTGGTCATCCGGAAGAAGAGAAACTCGAAAAATCCCGAAATGCATTTATTGATGAACTGCAACGCTGCCAACAACTGGGCTTGATTTACCTCAACTTCCACCCCGGTAGTCATCTGAAACAGATCAGCGAGACAGAATCTCTCAGCCTAGTTGCTGACTCGATCAATCTAGCT
>CAZGKZ010000155.1:0-3600 GCA_964526315.1 uncultured Geobacteraceae bacterium | reverse complement strand
GCCTGACGTTGTGAATCGTTAAAATATGCCGGTACCGTGATCACCGCATCGGTCACTTTTTCACCAAGATAGTCTTCAGCGGTCTGCTTCATTTTTTGCAGCACCATGGCAGAAATTTCTGGTGAACTATATTTTTTGCCCCGAGACTCTACCCAGGCGTCACCATTATCAGCTTCAATGATTTTAAACGGGCTGATTTTCATATCCTTTTGCACTGCTTCAGACTTGAATTTCCGTCCGATCAGCCGTTTAATTGCAAAAAGTGTATTTTCAGGGTTTGTGACAGCTTGGCGTTTTGCCTGCTGACCAACCAGCCGCTCACCATTTTCGGTAAACGCGATAACCGATGGTGTTGTCCGTGACCCTTCTGAGTTAGCGATAACAACCGGCTCGCCACCTTCCATAATGGCAACACAAGAGTTCGTTGTTCCCAGATCTATTCCTATAACCTTACCCATAATCTTATATCCTCCTTAGAGTTTGTCAGAGTTACTCTTCGTCTATTTCTTCTGTTGAATTTATATCTTCAGGCTCTGCTACGATCGGAGCTTTTGCCAACATAACAAAAGCTGGTCGCAGTAACCGTTTATTGAGCTGATACCCTTTTTGCATCTGTTGAACAACCGTATTCACCGGATACTCTTCCGATTCCATCTGCCCCATCGCTTGATGGTAGGCCGGATCGAACGGCTGCCCAATCGCTTCCACGGGCTCCACTCCAAATTTACCCAGCAATTGACCGAACTGAGTCAGGGTCATCTGAACCCCCTCAAACAGACCCTCATCACTTTCAGCCTGTTCTGCATGCTCAACGGCCCGTTCCAGATTATCGATAACCGGCAAAATTTCGCGGAGAATATTTTCATTGGCATACTTTGCCAAATCTTCTTTATCTCGTTGAGTCCGTTTACGTAGGTTTTCCATATCAGCCAGAGTTCTCAAGTACTGCTCCTGATGGATTTTAGCCTCCTCCAGAGCCTGAGCTAGCTGCTCCTGCAACACAGTGGTTTCATCTTCACTGGCGACAACTTCAGCTTCTACAGCAGCTGGAGTTTCCGGTTCATTATCTAAATTCACGTTTTTTTCAGTCACCCTCTTATGCTCCTTATTTGTATCAATTTTGCTTTATTTCCCGATCCAGAACCCGGCTGACAAGCTGGGCAGTAAAATCAACGATCGGGACAACTTGTGAATAATTCATCCGCACTGGACCAATGACACCAAGAGTACCAATAGCCCCCTTCTGGTTGGAAAAGTTTGAGGTAATCAGGCTACAACCTTCCAAGTCAATCTGACTACTTTCGCTGCCGACAAATATCTGGACCCCCTGTGCAGAGTGGCCCCGATCCAACAGTTCAATAAGTAGTTTTTTACTTTCAAAAGCCTGTACCAATCGCTGCATTTGTTCTGGTGTAGAAAATTCCGGTTGTCCAAGCATCAAAGATGCCCCGGACACATAAAGCTGATCCTCAACTTCCCCCTGCAAAGCGGCACAGGAAAGACACAATGCCTGCTCTTTCAATTTATCGTAGGAGATTCGGTCTTCCTGTAACTCTCGATTTAATTTTTCCCGAACCTCCTGAATGGAGAGACCATTCAATTCACTATTCAGATAATTACTGATGCGTTCAAGGTCGCTGGTAGTGAGGGTAGGATCGGCCTCGATAACTTTATTTTGTACCAACCCGGTTTCCGAGACATAGATCATCAGCAACCGGCCCTGTGACAGGCGGATAAATTCAATCTGCCGGAAAACCGTCGAGATGAATTTAGGTGCCATCACCAATCCCGTATATTGTGAAAGACCGGAGAGAACCCTACCAACCTCCTGCATAATGTCTTCCATCCGCATATTCTGAAAACGGTAACTATTACGCAAATTCTCTTTTTCACTTCGATTCAGAGTGCGGACATCAAGGAGAGTATCAATATAGTATTGAAACCCTTTTTCGGTTGGAATTCTCCCTGCTGAAGTATGAGGGGAGCAGAGTAAACCCATCTCCTCCAGATCCGCCATCACATTGCGGACCGATGCCGGTGACAGATGGAAATCGTGCTTGCGACTTATCGCCCGACTCCCTACCGGTTCAGCAGAGGCAATATAATCTTCAACAATTGCCTCAAGAATATTCTGGCTGCGTTCATTCAATGTTTCAGCCATGCTTCTGCCACTCCATCCTTTGACTCGATTCTCTCTTTCGATGTTTTATGTTAGCACTCAATGGAGATGAGTGCTAATTGCGGAGATTATCAATGACTTGTCTCTTTGTCAAGCCCTATGGCAAATGCTGATTGATATAATTGGTGATATATTCGTTGGTTACTGGAGAAAACTACAAAAAATAACTGATCAGGTGATCATAGAGAAGCCAACCGTTTACATTGAATCTGTAATGACCAGAGGTTGACGGTGATAGCAGGTGATTTTTAATTTTATCAAGCTCTCCGGCAAATACTTGTTGAAAAGGGAGCTTGAATCGCTGTTTAAACTCATCTTCATCTATGCCGTTACTGGTGCGTAAGGCCAAGTAAGCAAACTCCTTCATCGCACCGGCCTGATCGTATGTTTCCAGAAGTTCTGCTGGGTTTTCCCCCTGCAGCAAGGAAGTGTTATAGCTCTGTAAATTGGCCGGGATATGCCATCTTTCCCCCCATGCTTGATCGATAAAGCTATGTGCTCCCGCTCCGATGGCCAGACAGTTTTCCCGCTGCCAATAAACCTGATTATGCCGGCAACGTTTTCCTAGGAGTGAAAAATTGGATATTTCATAGTGCTCAAATCCGGCTGCACTCAATTGTTCATCTAACATCAGGTATTGTTCTGCATAAATATTTTCGTCACATGATGACAACTCACCGGATTGTAGACGGGAGAAAAAATTGGTCCCCTCCTCAAACGAGAGTCCGTAGAGGGAGATATGCTCCGGAGACAACTCGAGGAGTGCGGTGACCTCCTGCTGCAAAGCGAATAGATCCTGATCTGGCAGAGCAAAGATAAGATCAAGACTCAGATTGTCAAATCCGGCATCTCGTGCAGCATTCACACTCTGCCGTGCTTGTTCAGCAGTATGGATTCTGCCGAGAAGTTGTAACCTCTGATCATTCAACGATTGGATTCCGAGAGAGAGCCGATTGACTCCCGCATGGTGGAATCCTTGCAACTTTTTCAAGTTTATTGTCCCGGGATTAGCCTCCAGACTTATTTCTACATCAGTGGAAAAACCAAATGTTCTCCCAAGCTGATCAAGAATTGTTTCGATTTGTTTTGCAGAAAGTAGCGAAGGGGTTCCACCACCAAAGAACACCGTTCTCAATGGTAAGGTCAGAGGGTTTTCACGGCCAAGAATCTCGATATTGAGAAGCAGTAGCTTGATATATTCATCAATTTCAAGCTGAGAACCAACCTGGGAGAAGAAATCACAATAGGGGCATTTACTGGCACAAAAGGGAATATGTATGTAGAGAGAACTCACCGGCAAGTCCAATGAACTGATTCTGCTGCCATTTCAGCAAAGATATCATGTCTATTTTTTGGTCATTCTTTCAAATTCAGCCTGAATTTCCCGGCATTTTTGTGCATCAATGTCGGTACAAACAGCT
>CAZGKZ010000154.1:2021-3636 GCA_964526315.1 uncultured Geobacteraceae bacterium | reverse complement strand
CCAAGTTGGGGATGACTCCGCCCTGGCAGGAATAGTTCTCTGGTTGTTGTGAGACAGACCTGGTGAACCGGGTGGCACAAATTTTTTACAACGGTTGATAGTTTTGCTGAGGGGTGAGTAACAGGAGAGAGATACCCGGTATTTTCACTGATACCGGGTTTTGTTCTCTGGAGATGGCTTGTCTGCAAGGAATTGTATGCGGAACCATTGGATAATAAAATATCTGCTGATTTTTATCCTTTTAATGCCCGATGTTGTATTTTCCTGGCAGGATAGCGATGTTGATCAGCAGGACGTTTCAACCGGTGCTGAAGCGGCAGCTCAGGATGGTGGTCTGATCATTTTGAAAGACACATCTGGGCTTTCAAAGGAGGCCGTCCGCGAAAAAGCTGAAAAGCAGGACAGGAACGAAGAAAAAAGGGTTGAGGTTAAAGACGTTATAAAGAAGTTGCAGGACTCAAGTCCCGATGGCACGGTAAATCTCTCGGAAATTCAGGCGATGTGGGAGGACTTGTCCCCCAGGGCAGATAAATATGACTGGGTTCAAACAAATTCCGGGGAGTGGTTTAAGGGGGAAATTATCTCTCTTTATCGGGAAGATCTTGAATTTGACAGTGACGAAATCGGCATCTATATTTTCGATTTCGATGACGTAAAACAGATCAAAAGTTACAATGTTATTGCTGTGAATGTCGATAATACCGCTATTTTTCAGGGTATAATCCGCTATAAAGATAATAAAATCACAATTATTCAGGGTGATCAGAAATATACCTTTTCCAGGGATGAGATTGTCTCGATGGCTCCCGAAGGGGGCGATGAATTTAGTAAGTGGAGTGGAAAAATAAGTTTTGGAATTGATATGAAGAAGGGAAATACTGACCAGCTTGATTACTCCGCCAAGGCAAATTTGAAAAGAATAACAAGTCAAAGCCGACTTACTCTCGATTATCTTGGGAGATATTCTGAAAAAGATGGCGCCCAGACAATGTCAGACAATCGGCTGAATGAAAAATACGATGTTTTCCTCAAGGATAACTTTTTTTGGACCCCTTTGTTCAGCGAACTCTATCAGGATAAATTTACCAACATTGAACTTCAATTAACCCTCGGAGCCGGTATCGGCTATACCCTTTTCGATACGAGAGATTTGTACTGGGATGTTTCAGGTGGTCCGGCTTTTGTGAAAACCAAATTCTATAGCGTTGAAGCGGATGGATCCCGGCAGACAGAATCCGGGGCGCTGGAACTCAGTACCCTGTTTGAGTACGATATCACGAAAGATATCGATTTCAACTATGACTATAAATTGACCCTGTCAAATTCTGATGCCGGGACTTACAAACATCACATGGTGGCCACCCTCGAAAATGAAATTACCGACTGGCTCGATTTCGACATAACGTATGTCTGGGACTATCTTCTCGATCCCGAAGTCGATTCGAACGGGGTCATGCCGAAGAGGAGTGATCATCAGATTATGGTTGGTTTCGGTGTTGATTTTTAGCTGCAACAGGTTCCATTCATATCTTTTCTGTCGGTATTGTCCTATATTTGAGCGATGAGCTTAGTTGAAAAAGACTCCCTCAGAGAGTGGCGCAGTCAGCTTGTTGAG
>CAZGKZ010000154.1:0-1921 GCA_964526315.1 uncultured Geobacteraceae bacterium | reverse complement strand
TCTGCTTCAGGCAACAGTTTGCAGTGCCTCTGCCGATTTCCTCACCTCTGAGGAGCGAGATTGGCTGAGTGAACATCCGGTCATCACCATCGGGCCGGATCCGGATGCTCTCCCCTTTGAAGCTATTGATAGCGATGGTCTCTACAAGGGTCTGAGTGCTGATTATCTGGCCCATATCAGTGGTGTTCTGGGAATCAGTTTTAAAGTTGTTAAAGCGCAGAGTTGGGCGGAGTTGATGGCAATGGCGAAGCAGCAAAAGGTTGATCTGTTGCCGGCTATTGTCTCATCTGCCCCCCGGCGCGAGTTTCTGGCATTTACCTCTCCCTGGCTATCGGTTCCCGGTGTTGTTCTCTCCACCCATCCATATAGCAGTGTTGGTGATTTGAAAGATAAGACTGTTGCTGTGGTAGACGGCAGTGTCTGGGATGATTATCTCTCCGCGCATCCGGTTGATGTCAGGTTGATTCGGGTTGAAGACAACCGTACGGCATTAGAGCTTACTGCCCTGTCGGGTGTTGATGCCATGGTGACTAACCTAGCCATAGCAACTGAAATGATCCATCAGTTGGGGATCAGTAACCTGCGGGTCGTCCTCCGGCTTAAACGTAACACTGATATCTCTTTTGGGGTGCGCAAGGACTGGCCTGAACTGGTTTCTATCTTGAACAAGTCATTGACTCATATGGCTCCGGCAGTTAAGGAAGAGATCCGGCAACGCTGGCTTAAACTGGAAGAGATCCCCTGGTGGCGTGATCCCTCCTTTCAGCGGATCGGACTTTTCTCCCTGGGTGGTTTTGTCCTGATCATTGTTTTCTTTGTGGTCTGGAATCAGAGTCTGAAACGGCAGGTCAGAAAACGTTCCAGGGCTTTGGAACTGGCGCATCACCGTCTGGTTCGGGCTGCCAAAATGAAATCCATTGGACAACTGGCTGCCGGAGTAGCTCATGAGGTCAAAAATCCTCTTGCTGTGATCAGTTTAGGAGTAGAGTTTCTGCACAGCAGCCCGGATCTGGATGCGGCTGAACAGCAAATTCTTGCTGATATGGATGATGCGGTACAGCGGGCCGACCGGGTTATTCGTGGTTTGCTTGATTACTCACACTACAGCAAGCTGGAGCGCCGACCTGGTGATATTAACGAAGCGATCAAACAGTCATTACGCCTGGTAGAACACGAAATGAAAAAACATCAGATTGAGGTTTGTTCCGATCTCGGTATACTGGAAGCAGCCTGTTTTGATTTCACTAGAATTCAGCAGGTTTTTATTAACCTTTTTGTCAACAGTGCTCAGGCTATGGGGGAAAAGGGTCGTCTGGAGATTATTTCAAAAATGGACAGTTTAAGTTTGAGCGAAGCAGAACTCTCTCAATATTATCGACCGGGTCAGCGGGTTATCAAGGTGACAGTCACCGATACCGGCCCCGGCATTGGTGATACTGAGAGTGAGAAAATTTTTGATCCATTTTACACAACCAAGGATATCGGTCAGGGAACCGGTCTTGGTTTGTCTGAATCGCGAAATATCATGGAGCTGCATAACGGAACGCTCCACCTGAGAAATTGTGAACCTACGGGAGCCTGTGCCGTGGTTATCCTCCCCTGTGAAAAAGGAGAAGCAGATGAAGAAAATTCTACTGGTTGATGATGAGGTTGCCCTGACCCGGATGATGAAACTTGTTTTGGAGCGGAGCGGTAAGTATGAAGTTTATACAGAGAATAGTGGGTCAAAAGCAATTTCCACCGCCCGCAGTTTTCAGCCGGACATCATCTTTTTAGATATCATGATGCCGGAGGTTTCCGGGGATATTATTGCTCAGAACCTGCGAGAGGACAAAGATCTGGCAGATATCCCAATCGTTTTCCTTACCGCTATTGTTTCAAAGAAAGAAACCGGACCTTTAGGTTCGGTCATTGGTGGCAA
>CAZGKZ010000153.1:0-3656 GCA_964526315.1 uncultured Geobacteraceae bacterium | reverse complement strand
TTTTTGTTATTTTTGCTGCTAAAAAAATCTATGCAACCGATAAAGGCCGGGATAAAATTGATCATTGGTCTCTAAAATTGCCAATTTTTGGTACGTTAATTCGTAAAGTTGCGGTTGCTAAATTTGCCCGTACCCTTTCAACAATGATTTCCAGTGGGGTGCCAATTCTTGATGGTCTGGATATTGTTCGCAAGACCGCAGGTAACCGGACGGTAGAAAAAGCCATTGCACATGTTTCAGCCAGTATCAGCGAAGGAAAAACGATTGCTGAGCCTTTAAAGGCATCGGGAGTTTTTCCACCGATGGTCTGTCAAATGATCGAAGTCGGTGAGCAGGCAGGTGCTCTGGATACGATGCTGAGTAAAATTGCCGACTTTTATGATGACGAAGTTGATGATGCCGTTGGCAATCTGACGGCTATGATGGAACCGCTATTGATGTTGTTTCTGGGAACCACCGTCGGTGGTTTGGTTATCGCCATGTATCTGCCGATCTTTAAACTGGCAGGTGTTGCGGGCGGTTAATGTCCATCACCAGTAGCTTGAATCAGCAGATGATAAAAACTGATAACCGCAGTTTGACTTGGTACCTGATCTGTCGAACTGCGGTTATTACTTTTCTCCTCGGTGGCGCGGCAATTTTCTACCTTAAAGGAGGTGCCAACCGCTCCCTTATCCCCCCCCTGTTTTTATTGATTGGAATTGCCTATGCAGAAGCTTTAGTTTCTGCTTTTGCTCTTAATAAAATATCGAATATCGATCGTTTCTCCCAGTTTCAGATCGTCTGGGATCTATTATTTGTCTCTGTTCTGATCCTTCTGACCGGGGGAGTCGAGAGTGTTTTTTCTTTTGCTTATCTCCTGGTTATCGTTTCTGCCAGTTTTTTGTTGTCTCGCCGCCTAACCGTTCTATCTGCTGCATGTGCGGTTATCATGTTTGGCGGAATCCTCGACCTTCAATATTTTAATTATCTGCACGTTTTTAATTTATTTCGTAGCGCCTCGGATGGAACTTTTTTTTCAACACTCTTTGTTCATGGAGTTGCTTTTTTCCTCACCTCAATTCTTAGCGGAACTTTGGCTGAACGCTGGAGACAGAGTGAAGAACAGTTACAGCGTAAAACTGTAGATTATGCTGAACTGGAAAAGATGAACCGGACAATCCTGGCACATATCAGCAGTGGACTTATGTTGATTAATTCGAGAGGGAAAATCCGCTCATTTAACCGAGCGGCCTCATCGATTACGGAATTGTCTTTGCAAGATGTTTATGATCAGGATGCCGCTGATATGTTTCCTGGTTTATCAGTTGGATCTTCTGCGGTAACAAAACCATTAAACCGGTCTGAAGGTTATTTTGTTAAGAGTGATGGAGAGAAATTGATTCTTGGTTATGCGACGACTTTCGCTAGGGGAAGCCAGGGAGAGGATCTCGGTGTTCTCGTAACCTTTCAAGATTTGACCCAGTTAAAAAAAATTGAAGAAGATCTAAAGAGAACCGATCGCCTGGCAGTAGTTGGACGTCTTGCTGCAGGGATGGCGCATGAAATTCGCAATCCCCTTGCTTCGATCAGTGGTTCAGTTCAATTGTTGATGGAAGCTGAGACGGTTCAACCTGAAGATTTTCATTTGATGGGGATTGTGGTGAAAGAAGCTGATCGTCTCAATGGATTGTTAACCAATTTCCTTGAATTTGCCAAGCCAAAGCAACCGGTAAAAAAGTCTGAGAACGTGACTTCTATTCTTGATCAATTAGTTGAAATGCTTGCAGCTGATCCCCGTTTTAGGGGGATTGAAATAGCCAAAAAATATCCTGATGAATTTAACCTTGTCTTGGACCGAGGTTTAATATTGCAGATATTGTGGGATCTGGCCATCAATGCAGCTGAGGCGATGCAGGGCAAGGGGCAATTAGTTTTTAGTGTCGAACAAAATAAACGTCCAGCCATTATTGTTGAAGATAGTGGTCCGGGTATTGATGATGAAATCAAAGGACATATTTTTGAACCGTTTTTTTCAACAAAAGAGAAGGGGACGGGGCTCGGCTTGGCAACTGTTTACTCGGTTGTTGAAGCGCATGGTGGGATGGTCACTGTTGAGAGAGGAGCTTCTGGTGGTGCCAGATTCTCTATTCTCTTTGTTTTGGAAGAGGGCTAAGGATGGCTACTGAGAATAGTGCATATAAAATACTTGTTGTTGATGATGAAAATAGCCTACGTGACATGCTGTCAATTTTACTTCAAAGGGAAGGGTACCTGGTTGATCAAGCCGAAGATGGCGCTGTCGCGTTCGCAAGGATTCAGGAGAACCACTATGATCTGATCATCTCTGATATTCAAATGCCCAGAGTGACAGGGATTGAACTGCTCCGCCAACTGCGTGACCAGGATAATGACGTCACCGTTATGATGATTACAGCATTCTCGTCGACTGAAGAGGCAGTTGAAGCGATGAAATTGGGTGCCTATGATTATATTACCAAGCCATTTAAGAATGATGAAATTCGTCTGGTAATTAAAAATGCTCTGGAACGGGAGCACCTGCAACAGGAAAATCGTCAACTGAAACAACAACTCGGTCAACGTTTCTCGTTTCAGAACCTGATCGGCAAAAGCTCAGCTATGTCCAAGTTGATCACCCTGATGGAACGAATTGCACCAAGTCAGGCAAATGTTTTGATTACCGGAGAGAGTGGAACCGGAAAGGAATTGGTCGCTCAAGCATTACATTTAAACAGTGATCGGAAAAAACACCCTTTTGTCCCGATTAACTGTGGGGCTATCCCAGAAAACCTCTTGGAAAGTGAATTGTTCGGGCATGAAAAAGGGGCATTTACCGGCGCTGATAGACGCAAGGACGGGCTATTTGAATCTGCCGACAATGGCACCCTGTTTTTGGATGAAATCGGTGAATTACCCATGGGAATGCAGGTTAAATTGCTGCGGGTTCTGCAGGAGCGAGAATTTCGCCGGGTGGGAGGAACCAAAAATATTTCCTTGAATATCCGGTTGGTTGCGGCCACTAATCAAAATCTGTCGGAAATGATTAAGGAAGGTACTTTCCGCGAAGATCTGTTCTACCGTTTAAATGTTGTTTCGATTGAGCTTCCACCATTGCGCTCAAGACCGGATGATATCCCCCTTCTGATCAACAGTTTTTATCAGCGTTTGACCGGCAAAGGGGAATATTGTATTCAGAAGCAGGCATTAGAGCTACTGCTCAACTATGATTGGCCCGGCAATGTCCGTGAACTGGAAAATTTGGTCGAACGGTGTGTGGTTCTCGGTGATGGGGAAGAGTTGACGATTGAGTGTTTACCGGATCAAATCAGGAATAAAAACCGTAATCTATGTGGATTGATAGGTGATCTACCCGATGATGGTTTTGATTTGGAAGAGTGGTTAGAAAATTTGGAACGAACCGTTCTGCTTCAAGCATTGCAAAAATCGGGTGGGGTTCGAAAGAGGGCAGCCGAACTGTTGGGCATCAATTTTCGTTCAATTCGCTATCGCCTCGGAAAACTGGGAATCGGCGATGAGGAATAAAAGAGGGTCAAAAGAAAGTTAAACTTGACAGTCGTACAAGAATCATTAAAATAGCTTTTTCGTGCCCGGGTGGCGGAACTGGTAGACGCAAGGGACTTAAAATCCCTCGGGAG
>CAZGKZ010000152.1:0-3659 GCA_964526315.1 uncultured Geobacteraceae bacterium | reverse complement strand
CTGCAGGGTGAGCGGGAAATGGCAACCGATAACAAAACAATCGGTAACTTTGAGTTGGTAGGGCTTCCCGCTGCTCCACGTGGGGTTCCACAAATTGAAGTCACTTTTGATATCGATGCCAATGGAATCCTCCATGTTTCGGCTAAAGATCTTGGCAGTGGCAAAGAGCAATCGATTCAAATTACCGCGTCCAGTGGTCTCTCTGATGAAGAGATCAACAAAATGGTTCAGGATGCTGAAACTCACGCCAGCGAAGATAAAAATAAGCGTGAACTGATTGAAGCGCGAAATCAGGCAGATGGCCTTGCTTACACGACTGAAAAATCACTGAGTGAGCATGGTGAAAAACTTGATAGTGCCACAAAGCGGCAAATCGAAGAGGCTCTGGAAGAGCTGAAAAAAGCGATTGAAGGGGATGATCCGGAAGAGATTAAAAAGAAGAGTGAAGCCCTTGCTCAAGCATCGCATAAATTGGCTGAAATGATGTATGCACAATCCCAGAATGATGGTGAAGCCCCTGGAGAAACTGATAGTGGTGCAGCCGACAGTGCTGGTGATGATGTCGTTGATGCTGAATTTGAGGATGTTGACGAAAAGAAATAAAGCTTATCTACAGCCGCCAATTGTTTGACTGATTGGCGGCTATTTTTTCAGTTCAGGATAGTTATTTTGTCTAAGTGTGATTATTACGAAGTTTTGGAAGTTAATCGAAACGCCAGCGGGACCGAGATAAAAAAATCATATCGGCGGCTGGCAATCCAGTACCACCCCGATAAAAATCCCGGTGATGCAACAGCAGAAAGTAAGTTTAAAGAACTTTCCGAGGCCTATGCGATTCTTTCTGATGAGCAAAAACGGGCAACTTATGATCAGTTTGGTCATGCTGGTGTCAATGGTGCCGGTGGCTTTTCCAGTGGTGGTTTTGGTGGTGGTGCACCCTTTGAAGATATCTTTGGCGATATTTTTGGTGATATCTTCGGTGGTGGATCACGGCGTGGGCAGCGTGGGCAACGGGGTGATGATCTTCGCTATAACCTGACCATCAGCTTTGAAGAGGCCGCTTTCGGTACCGAAAAAAACCTCCAATTACCACGCAAACAAGCTTGTGAAACCTGTCATGGCTCCGGAGCTCGTCCGGGAACAGAGGCACAAACCTGTTCTACCTGCCGGGGCGCCGGTCAAGTACGCTATCAGCAGGGGTTTTTCACCATGACCCGGCCATGTCCCGATTGTCGCGGCAAAGGAAAAATCATTACTGATCCATGTTCTGATTGTCGGGGAACTGGACAGGTCAAGAGTAAGCGGACTGTTGCCCTTAAAGTCCCTGCGGGGGTAGAGGATGGAATTCGACTGAAGTTGAGTAGCGAAGGGGATGCTGGCTCTCAGGGTGGCCCCCCTGGTGATCTCTATGTTGTTATCAGCGTCGAAGAACACTCTATCTTTACCCGTGATGGGCAGGATGTTATTTGCGAGATTCCCATCTCATTTGTTCAAGCAGCATTGGGTTGTGATCTTCAAGTTCCAACTCTGGAGGGAAAACTTAAACTTAAGGTTCCGGCAGGAACTCAGACAGGAAAAGTTTTCAAACTTTCAGGTAAGGGCATTGTCGCTTTGCAAGGGCATAATCGGCGTGGTGATCAGCTGGTGATTCTGAAAGTTGAGGTTCCGACCAAGATGACATCAAAGCAGCGTGAGTTGTTGGAAGAATTTGCCAAAGAGAGTGGTGAAGATATTCATCCTCAGTCAAAAGGTTTTTTCGATAAAGTCAAAGAAATGTTTGACTGATCCCTGAATCAGGCGGGTTAGTAGACTTTATCTGCCATTTCCTTGCTGATTCTGGTAAAATTCCATTTTTCTTGTCGAAAATTACGGAGTACGCATGAAGCGGATCTATTGCCTGATTCTAGCCGGAACCCTGTTTGTCAGTCTGCTGTTGAGTTTTCCTTTCTCAACAGTTGTTAGCGCTGAAGTTGCAGAGCTGAAACAGGGGCAGGAGTTATTCCAGGCTGGAGATCTGAATCAGGCACTTGCTGTCCTGCGTGGCTTCGTTCAACAATCTCCAGATTCGATTGAAACGGCGCAAGCCTCTGCATTGATCGGTCGGATTTTTACTCAACAACACAACTATGTTGATGCAATTCTCTATCTCCAGCGTATTCCTAGCATCTTTAGAAGTCCTGAGGTTGAGCTCCTGTTGGGTAATGCGCTGGTGGAAACAGGTAAGTTTAGTGCCGGGTTGAAACACCTGCAGCGACTGTCTAACGAACCACTTACCCACACAGATAAGTTAATGCTGTATCGTGCTCTGACGGTTGCATCAATAGAAAATCAGCAATTTCTTCTAAGCCTGTATTACCTGCAACAACAACTCTCCCTCAGTTTAAATTCAGCGCCGATTCTTGCACAGGCTCATTATCTGTTGCAAAGTCGTCTCAGTGATGAAGATTTGGCAGAGGCCGCCTTTATGTGGCAGGAAACGGCAATCGGTCAGGATGCCCGCCTCCAACTGGCGCGTCGGGCTTTGGTGCAACAGCAACCAGACTTGGCAAAACGCTATTTAGAAAAACTATTTGCATCTTCAGTGACTTTTCCTTACTGGCAGGAAGCTGAACAGTTACTACAGAGAACCAGTGTCGATAATTGGCTCAGTCGTGACAGCATCGGGGTGTTGCTTCCATTGAGTGGACGCTATGCTTCTTATGGAGAGTTGGTCAAAAAGGGATTGGAGCTGGCACTGCAGGAGCATAATAAAACTCGCTTGCCGGCTCGCTTTATTTATCGAGATACTGCGATTGAGGGAGTGGCTGCTGCCCCGTTGGTCAGTAGTCTGACCGATGATGACAAGGTGATGGCAGTGATTGGGCCGCTGCTTGGAGCATCGGCAGGTGACGCAGCGCGGCGTGCTCAGCAAGAGATGGTACCAATGCTGACTCTGGCACAAACAGAGGGGTTGCCGGAACTTGGTAATTTTATTTTCCGCGACACCCTGACAGCAGAACAGCAAGTTAAGGTGTTGATCGATTATGCCATGGCGAATGGAAATATTTCATTTTCGATCCTCCGCCCGGAAAACCGTCTCGGTGAAAAAATGAGTGCGGCTTTCGTGGCAGAACTAGAGAAAGCCGGTGGTGAAATTATTGATATCGTCAGCTACCCTGATGACAGTACTGACTTCCGGAAACAGATTCAGCAGTTACTCTGGGAAGATCGGGAAGTGAAAATTCCCGTCACACTAACTGAGACCGGAGAGGAAGAAGAGGTTCCGGAGCTTGAATACCCGTTGCCCCCTTTCGATGCTCTGTTTATTCCTGATTATGCTGATCGGGTGAGTCAGATCACTCCACAGTTGGTGTTCTACGGAATTAAAGATGTGACTCTACTGGGTATTAACGGTTGGAATTCGCCTGATTTAATCACTAAGGCAGGCCGATTTCTCAAGAATGCGGTGTTTGTTGACACCTTCTATCCAGATAGTAAAAAACCCGAGGTGCAGCGTTTTATGGAGCTCTATCGGCAGACCTATCAGGAAGAACCAACAATTCTGAGTGCTCAAGGGTTTGATATGGCAACGCTGCTATTGCAAATCATTGACGATCCAGAGGTTAAAAATCGTGATGATTTGCGCAGGAGGCTTGATGATTTAAATAACCATCGTGGAG
>CAZGKZ010000151.1:0-3680 GCA_964526315.1 uncultured Geobacteraceae bacterium | reverse complement strand
GGAGAAAAAAAACTTCGGCGGGACATAACTTTCTGCAACAGTGGAAAGACACTTTCGGGCAAAAGTCCATCAACCTCACCTCCTGCGGCTAAACATTGGCGGATTCCGGTTGCACTGGCAATTTTATCCGGTTCAATCTCGGTATCATGGTATCCAGCTCCAACTCTTTTAATCGTTGCAGGAGAGAGAGGACTTTTAAATTGATGAAGTGCTTTAAGATATTCGATGCCGAGAATATTATTCGGTTTTGACAAAGCTTCCGGATCAAGTTCAGCAGGTAGACATTCAGAGAGCAGCTGTGCTCTGGCCTGCGGGTAGTTGACCCCCTCCCGCAATAATTCAGCAGTTTTCTTTGTAACTACTGAATCATTATCGTACAAAAAATCGGCACAAGCCTGCAGGGGTTTAATCTCACCCGCTTCGCTGCCAAAACAGAGACTGTCAACACCGAGATCGGTCAGGGCCTGCACCGCCCCACGGGCAAAGTCAGGGGCACTGCTACAGGCCCAGGGGAGCGGCAGCTCAACAACCAGATCAACTCCGGCAGCTAACGCCATCTCCGCACGCACCCACTTATCGACCAGAGCAGGTTCCCCCCGTTGTAAAAAATGTCCACTCATGACTGCAACCGAGACCTCAGCAGCAGTCACTCGACAACTCTCCTGCAAATGGTACAGGTGACCATTATGAAAAGGGTTATATTCGGTGATTAATCCAACCGCACGCATAAGATTCCTATAAAACCACCGGGATCTGTTCTCCCAGTCGATTTTCTTCCGGAGTGACAACCGTTTTGTAAGCCATCGCTTCTACTCCTCCAGCAACAACCTCGCGGAGAAGCCTTCCATATTCAGCATCAATATCATCAGCAGGAGAAAACTGGGCTGCCTCCGCTCGCTGAATCAGGAAGAAGATTATCGCCCGATAACCCTGTTGTTTAGCAGCAAGTAATTCACGTAGATGTTTTTGACCTCGAGTCGTGACCGCATCGGGGAAACAGGCAGTGGTTTCATTACAGCACAACGTGACATTCTTGACTTCAACCAGAACCTTTTCTGCCCCTTTTTCCAGATAAAAATCAATCCGACTCTCACCAATTTTATACTCCGGCTGCACCCGGTAATCTTCCAGAGATTTAATCCAATTATTACGTAAAGCTTCCTCAACCACCCGATTGGTTCTTTGGGTGTGGGTATCGACCCAGTGGTCACCAACCCGGATGAGTTCCAGCGTATACTTCAACTTACGTTTGGGATTATCCGATTCTGAAATCAAAACGGGATAACCGGCAACCGCACACTGTTTCATACTGCCAGTATTCGGAGTATGGGCCACAACAACCTGTCCATCCGCCAATTCAACATCGGTAAAGAACCGCTTGTAACGGCTCAGTAATTTCCCCTTGAGCAGTGGTGCAGGTAATTTCATTATCTACCTCCAAATATATCTTAGCCTCTAAAAACGACCTCCACAAGCAACAATTCTTGCATCAACCACATAAATTCGTATAGATTATAAAGATAACTATCCGATCTCACTAAAAAATCAAGGAGGCTCCTGATGTCTGACAATCTGATTACTCGAACAGAATCCGCATATACCTATCCGCTCCTGATCAAGAACCTGCTGCAAGCTCCAGCGGTCAATGATCCCCAACAGGAGATTATCTACCGCGATCACCTCCGCTTTACCTATGCCGAGTTCCGACAACGGGTTTGTAAACTGGCCAATGCACTGACAGAACTTGGGGTTAAGGCAGGTGATACTGTTGCCATGATGGACTGGGATAGTCACCGCTATCTCGAATGTTTCTATGCTGTCCCGATGTTGGGAGCAGTTTTACACACGGTCAATATCCGCCTCTCTCCGGAACAGATTCTTTACACCATCGATCATGCTGAAGATGATTACATTCTGGTCAACGAAGAATTTCTCCCGATCCTTGAACAGATCAAAGGGCGGATCGATACGGTTGAAAGTTACGTTTTGCTTCAAGATGGGGAGCAGCAACTGGAAACGACTTTAACCTTTGCCGGAGAGTACGAAAATCTTCTCGCCAACAGCAGCGACCACTATGATTTTGCTGATTTTGATGAAAATACCCGGGCAACCACTTTTTATACTACCGGTACCACCGGTATGCCAAAAGGGGTTTATTTCAGCCATCGGCAATTGGTTCTCCATACAATTACCGGAATGGCGGCACTTGGGTCCGCTGCCACTCAAGGGCGCTTTCATCAGCAGGATGTTTATATGCCGATGACACCGATGTTTCATGTTCATGCATGGGGGGTTCCCTACATTGCAACATCACTGGGAATCAAACAGGTTTATCCAGGAAAGTACACCCCGGAAATGCTCCTTAAACTGATTGATAAAGAGAAAGTCACCTTTTCACACTGTGTCCCGACCATCTTCCACCTGTTGATGAACCATCCCCTGTTCAACGAAATCGATCTGTCAAATCTCAAGGTTTTGATTGGTGGAGCCGCTTTACCAAAAGCAATGTGTCAGGTCGCACGACAAAAAGGGATCGATATGTACACCGGCTATGGGATGTCGGAAACCTGTCCGATCCTCACTCTTGCTCAGATAGGTGAAGATGATTTAAATGATGCAGAGGATGTGGAGATTCGCTGTAAAACCGGTCGTCCATTGCCATTGGTTGATCTGAGAATTGTTGATGAAGAGATGGAAGATATCCCTGCTGATGGAGAGAGCGTTGGAGAGATTGTCGTTCGGACGCCATGGTTGACTCAAGGCTACTTGAAAGATCAACGCAACTCTGAGAATCTCTGGCGAGGTGGTTATCTCCATACCGGAGATGTCGCAAATAAGGATAAAAATAATTATGTCAAAATTACCGATCGAATCAAAGATGTGATCAAGATCGGTGGAGAGTGGGTCTCATCTCTTGAAGTTGAAGACATCCTGGCAACCTGCCCTGGTGTTGGAGAAGTTGCAGTAATCGGCCTTCCGGATCCTAAGTGGGGCGAAAAACCATTGGCACTGGTCGTCACAAAACCTGATACTGAAGTCAGTGAAAAAGAGTTACTGCAACATATTCGTGGATTTATTGACAAGGGTATTATCTCTAAACAATTGGTGCTGCTTAAAATCAAATTCGTTGACGGGATCGATAAAACCAGCGTCGGGAAAATCAACAAAAGACTGCTGCGCGAAAAGCACGCATAAACCGCAATTACAATTCAAAAAGCTCACCCGCTAATTAGCAGAAGGGTGAGCTTTTTGAGCAAAAATCTATTCAATGACACAAATTTCCTTTTTCAGCATATGGTAAACCGTTTTGTAGGCAACAAAGGCAACCACACAACTTGCCAATCCCAACAGCCCCATTCCAGCGTAATAGCAGAATACCGATCCGGTTTTGTGATAGGCGAGAATGGAAGCAATTGTCATTGCTGTTAGAGGGAAGGTAAAAGCCCACCACGAAATAAAAAATTCGAGTTTGATAAAGTTTTTGTACATAAATAGCAGCAATAGAGTAAAAAACAGTCCGATATTGAATAAAAAACTGGCAAACAGATCAAATTCACCGGTCAATTTAACATAAGAAATTGTTCCAACCGCCGGTGGGGCAATAAAGATAAATAATGTTGGCATAAACTTCTGCGCCAGAACATGGTGAAAAATAATCCGGTTGAGGATAATCGTCAGCA
>CAZGKZ010000150.1:1691-3694 GCA_964526315.1 uncultured Geobacteraceae bacterium | reverse complement strand
CTGATAACGGTTATTCTCTATTCTTATAACCTTCGTCAGAAAACAGCCACCACCTTTTTTGAACGAGCTGTCCTCACCTTTTCTGCCCCTTTTCAAAGCAGTATCGATAGTGTTTCTGATTCTATAACTGGGATCTGGGGTAACTATATTTGGTTGATTGATGTCCGACAGCAGAATCAAATCCTTAAACGTGAAAATTTGGATTTATATTCCAAATTGCAGCAGACTCAGGAAGTTTTACAGCAAAATGGACGGTTGCGGGAACTTCTCGCTTTTGTTGATGAACTGGATCGCCCTGCATTGCCGGCACAAGTTATTGGTGAAGATGCCAGTAACTGGGCGCGAACAATTCTTATTGATAAGGGGACTCAAGCAGGTTTAATTAATGGTTTGCCGGTTGTTTCCGCCCAGGGTGTCGTCGGACGGATCATCAAAATAGCACCTAATAGTGCCCGGATTTTGTTGGTAACCGATGCCTCCTCTGCGGTTGCCGCTTTGATTCAACGTACCAGGACTCGTGGTGTGGTTCGTGGCCGAGGTGATGATCTATCAATTGAGTATGCTTTACGTGATGCGGATATTAAGCTCGGAGATTTACTGATTACTTCGGGGATGGGGGGTGTTTTCCCCAAGGGGTTACCTCTCGGCCGGGTTGAAACGGTTGAAAAAGGTCAATTTGGTTTATTCCAACAAGTTAAAGCTATGCCAACAGTAGATTTTACTCACCTGGAAGAGGTTATGGTCATTGTTGGTGAGGATGACCAATGAGGGGATTCTTTTTATTTCTTCTTGCCGGGATTTTTTTTGCTTTACTCCAGAGCAGTGTCTTCCCACTATTTTTGTCCCCAAATTGGCGCCCTAATCTGATTCTGCTCCTGATCTTGTATTTGGGGTTGAGTGAAAATTTATCTCGTGCATTGATCGCGGGATTGTTGTTAGGGGCTATTCAGGATAGTTTTTGTGGCCCCAGTCTTGGTTTGTATGTCTCGGTTTATCTGGTTATCATTTTGGCAACACGAGCACTGACAGAGCAACTTAATATTGAGAGCCCCCCCCTGTTGTTGTTACTGATTGCAGGTGGAACTTTACTACAAAATCTACTTTTAGGTTTTTATCTGACTCTCTTTGCTGAGACTGCATCTGTTCTGCATATCCTGTTACCCGCTATCCCGGCACAACTTTTTACAAATCTTTGCTTTGCTGCCGTTTTATTATTTTTACTCCTCCGTTTCCAACGTTTTTTTGGCTATCGTTCCGGCCTGGCTGGTTTGATTTATCAGAGTAAACGCTATGGGACTTGATCAGGAGTGGAAAAAACTACCCGCAGTCCAGCAACGTTTTTTGTTTTATTCTGTTGCTGCTGCTATCGTCTTCCTCCTTCTGCTGCTTCGCCTTTGGTACTTGCAAGTTATTCGCTACGAAGATCTTCAGGACCGTTCTATCCGTAATCGAACCAGAATTCTCCCGTTCGCTGCACCACGTGGACCGATATTTGATCGCAATGGAGTTTTGCTGGTAGACAATCGCCCCTCTTTTCAGATTTCTGTTATGCGTCAGGATGTTGAAGATCGGAATCTGCTGTTCTTACGGTTATCTCCACTCCTCGGTATCGAAATTTCTGAACTCGAACGGCGTTGGCAGGAGGGGAAAAGATTTCCAGTTTACCGCCCGATCCCCCTTGCTTTTGATGTCAGTCGGGAAATTATGGAAAGAGTTCAGGAGCATGGGGTTGATCTTCCGGGTGTGTTGACCGAGGTCCGACCGGTACGTGACTATCTCGATCATGGGTCAGCAGCACACTTAATTGGCTATCTTGGTGAAATCACCAAGACCGAATTGAAAAGTGATAAATTTATTCACTATCGAGGCGGTGATTTTGTCGGGAAAACAGCCATTGAGAGAACCTATGAATCCTATTTGCATGGGGAAAAGGGGCAGCGACTGGTCGAAGTTGATGTTCAGGGGAAATTATTGCGTCAATTGCAGGTGGAACCGGCCCGTCC
>CAZGKZ010000150.1:0-1591 GCA_964526315.1 uncultured Geobacteraceae bacterium | reverse complement strand
AACTTGGGATTGATAAGTTGTCAAAGGCAGCCAGAGAATTTGGTCTGGGGGCTCTGACCGGTTACCCACTGCCGGGAGAACGTTCCGGACTTGTGCCCTCGCAAGAGTGGAAGCATCAACGTTATAATAAACCCTGGTACGCTGGAGAGACGGTTATCGCCTCAATTGGGCAGGGGTTTGTTCTTGCCACTCCAATGCAGTTAGCGGTGATGATGGCAGCGGTTGCTAATAAGGGTAAGGTGTTAAAGCCACAGGTGATTAAAAAGATTGAGGATTGGGAAGGGCATCTGTTGTTACAACCAGAAACTGAAGTGATCCGGCAGATCGAATATTCTCCAGAAACCTGGAAAGCGGTTCAGGATGGTCTGGTTGCCGTGGTTAACGAACCCCATGGAACCGGGCATGCTGGTCGCATTGATGATGTTCTTGTGGCAGGAAAGACCGGTACATCACAGGTTGTCCGGCGGAGGACAGATGAAGAAGAGGAACTTGATAAGCATGGGAAAATACCTTACCGGTTTCGACCACATGCTCTGTTTGTTGCTTATGCCCCCGCAGCACAACCGGAGATTGCTGTTGCTGTTGTGGTTGAACATGGACAGTCGGGAGGACGGGCTGCGGGACCGATTGCTAAAAAGATTATACAGCGGTATATGGAGTTGAAAGAGCAAGCACCGCAAGAGTTGGAGGAGTGAGTGATGTTTGATCGACGTCTGGTATCTAGCTTTGATTGGGTCTTATTGCTTACCGTTTTGCTCATCGCCGGGATTGGCATTGCTAACTTATATAGTGCAACCTATAGCTGGCATTCTGGGGGGACTCCATTATATCTGAAGCAACTTCTCTGGTTGTCCGGAGGGGTTCTGCTTGCTCAGTTAATTTGTCTGTTTGATTATCGCCATCTGGAGCACTTTGCGATCCATATCTATGGTTTAAGTCTGGGGCTGTTGGTTTATGTCCTGGTTGTTGGAAGAACCACCATGGGGGCAACGCGGTGGATTCATCTTGGTTTTTTTAACCTGCAACCCGGTGAAGTTATCAAAATCGCAATGATTCTACTTCTAGCGCGAATTTTTGCAAAAACCGCAAATCCATTTGGACATGGTCTGTTCGAACTCTGGAAGCCGGCTCTCTTGTTGTTGCTACCGGTGATCCTGATTCTTAAAGAGCCTGATTTGGGAACTGCAATGATGGTCATTTTTATTTCAGGAACAATGTTGTTGTTTGCTGGAATAAAGCGAGGGACTCTGATTGGGTTGACTCTCCTGGGTGGTCTGGTTGCCGTGGCTGGTTGGTTTAGGCTTCATGATTATCAACGGGCCAGAATTCGCACCTTTTTAAATCCGGAGGCTGATCCTCTTGGTAGTGGTTACCACATCATCCAATCTAAAATAGCTGTTGGCAGTGGTGGATTTTTTGGAAAGGGTTTTATTCAAGGGACTCAGTCGCAGCTTTCGTTTTTGCCTGAACGGCATACCGATTTTGCTTTTTCGGTATTTGCTGAAGAGTGGGGTTTTACCGGTAGTTTTGTTTTGTTATTTCTCTACCTGTTTCTGATTGTCTGGGCTTTGTATGTTGCCCGCCGTGCTGC
>CAZGKZ010000149.1:0-3702 GCA_964526315.1 uncultured Geobacteraceae bacterium | reverse complement strand
GTCAGTACACCATTTTTCAGTTCCGCTTGACTCTTATCGGCATCAATATGCTCAGTCAGTTTAAACTGCCGATAGTAGTTTGCCGGTGAGAACTCCTGCAGGATCTGATTACCCCGATTTTCAATATTTACTTCTCCATTAATCGTTAAAACCCCTTTTTCCAGGTTGATATCCAGCCCTTTTTTGTCAACTCCCGGCATATCAGCAATCAGAGTTAAATGATCCTCCGATTCAAAAATATCAACAGCTGGAAACAATACCCTGCCACTGGTACGGGTCTCTTCTCGATGGGCGAGAGATGAATCTTGTGATTTGACCATATTTTGTGTAGCCATCATTATGCCTCCTGTCTTTCTATTAATTGTCTAAATATTCTATCTCTGATCAATTTGCTTTAACCGAAATTTTCTTCGGCTGCTCGCTCGGCGGTTTGGGAAGAGTGATCAGGAGAATTCCATTGTTATATCCGGCTTCAACTTTGGAACTGTCGACTGAATCCGGAAGCTCAATGGTCCGCATGAACTGCCCCGCACCACGCTCGTGACGATGCCAGGTCTGTCCTGAGTGATCAGCCTCTTTTCTCTCTCCGGTCAGGGTTAAAGTCCCCTGCAGCAGGTTCAGATCAAGATCTTTCGGATCAATCCCCGGCACCAGAGCCTCGATATAGTAATTTGTTTCGTCCTCACTTAAGTTAATCCGCGGATAGTCACCAGTACTGATCCCTGGTAAAAATGATGGAGAGAACAGATTACCGCCAACCCCACGGAAGGCCCGATCAATTTCCCTGCGTAACATATCCATTTCTTGAAACAGATCTAATCCAGCCATTTCTTCCTCCTTTATTGTTGAGTGTTTTTCCCACGTGATCGTGGTTACGGTTCTTTCTATTATCAAGACCTGTGCCAGATCAGCTTCTTCTCTATGAAAAAAATTTGATAGTAATTTCACACTGTTACATAAAGCCTTATCTGTGCCGAAACAAGAGTGTCGCAACCCCATGTCGCAGGCGACACCATGCGACACCGACAGCGACGTCACACCATCGGCAGGGTTTTCACAAACACCGATATTCAGGCGGTTTCTACTTGGCACGCCTCTTGATAATGGATAGTGGCGTACGAACGAAAAAAATAAATCACTCACAAAGGAGAAAATGATTATGAGTAAAATAATTGGTATTGACCTGGGAACAACCAACTCGTGTGTTTCAATTTTAGAGGCAGGAAAACCTAAAGTTATTGAGAACAGCGAAGGGGGACGGACCACCCCCTCAGTTGTCGCCTACTCAGCCGACAAAGAGGTTCTGGTTGGTCAGACGGCTAAACGGCAAGCGGTGACCAATCCGGAAAATACTCTGTTTGCTATTAAACGGCTGATCGGTCGCCGTTATGATGATCAGATGGTGGCAAAAGACAAGGAGATGGTGCCGTATAAAATCATCAAAGCAAAAAATGGTGATGCCTGGATTGAAGCGGGAGGAAAGAAACTCTCCCCGCAGGAAATTTCAGCAAAGATTCTGCAGAAGATGAAAAAAACGGCTGAAGACTATCTTGGTGAGCCGGTCAAAGAGGCGGTTATTACCGTTCCCGCTTACTTTAACGATTCACAACGGCAGGCCACCAAGGACGCCGGGAAAATTGCCGGGCTGGAAGTAAAACGGATTATTAACGAACCGACGGCTGCGGCTCTTGCCTACGGACTGGATAAAAAAGGGGATCACAAGGTTGCCGTTTATGACCTTGGTGGCGGTACTTTTGATGTCTCGATCATTGAAATTGTTGATGTTGATGGAGAGCGTCAGTTTGAGGTTCTGGCAACCAACGGTGATACTTTCCTCGGTGGGGAAGATTTTGATACCAAGCTGATCGGATACATCACCGATGAATTCAAAAAGGAACAGGGGATCGATCTGCGCGGCGACCAGATGGCTCTGCAGCGGCTGAAAGAAGCAGCAGAAAAAGCCAAGATTGAGCTGTCAACAACCGAGCAGACTGATATCAATCTCCCCTTTATTACAGCGGATGCCAGTGGGCCAAAACATCTGAATATGAAAATCAGTCGGGCCCGCTTTGAATCGCTGGTTGAAGAACTGGTTAAGCGGACCATCGGACCGTGTAAACAGGCACTGAAAGATGCTGGATTGAAAGCTGCCGAGATTGATAACGTCATCCTGGTCGGGGGGCAGACCCGGATGCCGCTGGTACAGCAAAAAGTGAAGGATTTCTTTGGCAAGGAGCCGAAAAAAGATGTCAACCCCGATGAGGCGGTTGCCGTTGGTGCAGCAATTCAGGCTGGAGTTCTCGGTGGTCACGTCAATGACGTGCTGCTTCTCGATGTCACACCGCTGTCACTCGGGATTGAAACCCTCGGCGGGGTGATGACTAAATTGATTGAGAAGAACACCACCATTCCGGCACAGGCAAGCCAGGTGTTCTCAACCGCTGAAGATAACCAGGCGGCAGTCACCGTCCATGTGTTACAGGGTGAACGAGAGCAGGCAAGCTACAATAAGTCGCTCGGGCAGTTCAACCTGGAAGGGATCAACCCGGCACCACGAGGGATTCCGCAGATTGAAGTTAAGTTTGATATCGATGCTAACGGAATTCTTAATGTTTCAGCTAAGGATAGTGTCACTGGCAAAGAACAGTCGGTGGTAATCAAGGCATCGAGCGGCTTGAGTGAAGAAGAAGTTGAACGGATGGTCAAAGAGGCAGAAGTTCATGCCGAGGACGACCGAAAGTTCCACGAGCTGGTCACAGCCAGAAATCAGGCTGAAGCTCTGGTACATACAACCAATAAAACGCTGGAAGAGCTGGGCAGCCAGATTTCAGCCAGCGATAGAAATATGATCGAAGCGATCAGAGATCAACTTGAAACAGCGGTTAAAGGTGAAAATGTTGCCGAAATTGAAGCAAAAAGCCGAGAGTTGAGTGACGCTTCAGCACAACTGGCCAAATATCAACAACAGGCACAACAGGGGGCATCCGGACCGGCCGCCGGAGCTGCGGGAGATGTCGACGATGAGGTGATAGACGCCGAATTTGAAGATGTCCCGCACAATCAAAACCACGCCGCCTGATCAATGATATCCGGGAACTGCCGGTAACTGGTGCGGACAAATTTAACGCAGCGGATACCGGCACCCCGGAAAGTGACTATCAAATCTAACAAATAACCAGAAAGGAGGGTTAACAGATGGCAACCTGGCAACAATTACGTGAAGGGGTCGGTCGTGCTTGGGATTCTTTGATTGATGGTTGGAACCAACTCCACGATAGAGCCTCGGGAGCAATGACCCGCTTTGTTCCCGGCGCCAGTAAAATGTATCCGACAGAACGGGAACAACAGGAATTGATCCACCGTAACTCAGGATGGGGAGTTTTAGCGGCCGAGGTTTTTGACGATGCAAAAAGTGTTATCGTCCGGCTGGAAGCGCCCGGACTGGAAGCAAAAGAGATTGACCTGCAGGTGATCAACAATATGTTGGTCGTCCGTGGTGAAAAATCGCTGCAGCAGGAACATAACGATGGCCAGTACCACATTATAGAATGTGCTTACGGTAGCTTTGAACGGGCGATCCCACTCCCGGCAGAGGTTGACTCCGAGAAGACCAAAGCAAGTTATAAACGGGGAATTCTGCGGGTTGAATTACCCAAACTGACGGGACAAAAGCAACAAAAAATCAAAGTTTCAGTTGAGTAA
>CAZGKZ010000148.1:0-3707 GCA_964526315.1 uncultured Geobacteraceae bacterium | reverse complement strand
CAAAAGCATTGAAGAGGAGTAGTAAGCGTTCTTTTTGTTTGAGAGAGCCAGTGATTGGTGCGAACTGGTACAAAAAGACGTTGAACTCGCCTTGGAGCTGCAGAGATGAAGCTGTGTTACAGTTAGTTTCTGTCGTGACCCTGCGTAAAGGGGGAAAGAAGGTTCGCCTTTTTTAAAGGGCGGATGAATCAGGGTGGTACCGCGAAATTCAAACTCTCGCCCCTGTCTATTTAACATAGGCAGGGGCTTTTTTATTATTTTTGAAAGGGGGTGGTTCTGCTGTGGAATCTGACCTGAGTGACCTGAATAGAGGAACATATCAAAATAGAACAGTCGCTGTGAACTATCCCAGATTCGAATCATTGGGAAAATATTTTAAGGAGTTATCATGAGTCAGAAAGAAAATATTATTATTTTTGATACCACGTTGCGTGATGGTGAGCAATCTCCAGGTGCAAGTATGAATATTGAGGAAAAGTTGCGGATTGCTCATCAACTGGAACGATTGAACGTTGATGTGATTGAGGCCGGATTTCCAATCGCTTCTGACGGTGATTATGAGGCGGTCAAAAAAATTGCTCAAACGATTAAGGGGCCACAAATCGCTGGATTGTCACGATCGAGTAAACTGGATATCGACCGTGCCTGGGATGCTCTGAAATATGCTGGTGAGCGGGGAAGAATTCATACCTTTATTGCCACCAGCGATATTCACATGAAATATAAACTGAAAATGAGCGAACAGCAGGTGCTGGATGGTGCAGTTGCTGCCGTCACTCTTGCAGCTGGCTATACGCCAAATGTTGAATTTTCAGCAGAGGATGCAGTGCGGACAAAACTGCCATTTTTGGCAAAAGTGATCAAGGCGGTTATCGAGGCAGGTGCAACAACTGTCAATATCCCCGATACGGTGGGCTATACGATTCCCTCAGAATATTTCGATATTATCAGTTACCTTAAAAAGAATGTCAGCAATATTGATCAGTCGATTATTTCGGTTCATTGTCACAATGATCTTGGTTTGGCCGTTGCTAACTCTTTGGCGGCAGTACAAGCAGGAGCTCGCCAGCTTGAATGTACGATTAACGGGATTGGTGAGCGGGCTGGTAATTGTTCTCTTGAAGAGGCGGTGATGACTCTGCGAACTCGCCACGATATTCTCTCTTACACAACCAATGTCGTAACCGAACAGATCACCCCATCAAGTAAGTTACTTTCGACAATTACCGGTATTCATGTCCAACCGAATAAAGCGATTGTCGGAACCAATGCTTTTGCCCATGAAGCTGGTATTCATCAGCATGGGGTGATGATGGATAAATCAACCTATGAAATTATGACCCCAGAATCGGTTGGGTTGAATCAGAACAAGTTGGTTTTGGGCAAGCACTCCGGTCGACATGCTTTTATCGATCGTTTGAAGCAACTTGGCTACGATCTATCCAAAGAGGAAATCCAAAAGGCCTTTGTCCGTTTCAAGACTCTGGCAGATATGAAGAAAGAAATTTTTGATGAAGACCTTGACGCAATTGTTGCTGATGAGATTCTGCGGGTTCCAGAAACCTATAAGCTGGAACAGATGAATGTCAGCTCCGGGTCTTTTGCAACTCCGACGGCAACTGTGGCGATGGAAGTGAAAGGGAAGATGAAAAAGATCGCAGTTATTGGCGATGGTCCGGTCGATGCAGTATTTAAGGCAATCAAAAAGCTGGCTAGAAGTAAAGCAACGTTACTCAATTTCTCGGTTGGTGCTATCACTGGTGGAACCGATGCTCAGGGTGAGTGTAGTGTCCGTCTCCAGTCAGCTGAAGGGCGTGAGGTTCTGGGTCAAGGGGCACATCCTGATATTCTGGTGGCTAGCGCCAAGGCCTACATCAATGCTTTGAATAAACTGGTTATTGCAGAAAAACGCTCTCATACCAGTATCTGATTACAAATTTTAATAAATCAATGGGAGTCCTCATGGGTAAAACATTAGCAGAAAAGATATTTGATAGTCATTTACGTGATGAACCTTTTCAGGGAACTAAAATTCTCAACTTGGATCGGGTCCTCTGTCATGAAATTACCACCCCGGTAGCGATTGCTGATTTGATTTGGCGTGAGAAAGATCGAGTTTTTGATCGCAATAAATTAAAAGTTGTCATTGATCATGTCACCCCCTCCAAGGACACTAAAACTGCCACTCAGGCGAAGATTCTACGGGACTGGGCACGGCGACATGAAATTCCTGATTTCTTTGATATCGGTCGTAATGGTGTCTGCCATGCAATCTTTCCTGAAAAAGGGTATATCCGTCCAGGTTTTACCGTCATCATGGGCGACAGCCACACCTGTACCCATGGGGCATTCGGTGCGTTTGCTGCCGGTGTCGGAACCACTGATCTTGAGGTCGGCATCCTTAAGGGGGTGTGTGCTTTTCGCGAACCAGCAACGATCCGGGTCAATCTGAATGGGACTCTGGCAGAAGGGGTCTATGCCAAGGATGTGATTCTTCATGTGATTGCTCAACTTGGGGTCAATGGAGCAACCGACCGGGTGATTGAGTTTCGCGGTCCGATTGTTGATCAGATGAGCATGGAAGCACGGATGACGCTGTGTAATATGGCCGTCGAAGCGGGTGGAACCTCTGGTGTCTGCATGCCCGATATGACGACGGTTGAATATCTCTGGGAGTTCATCAAGGATGAGTTTGCCGACAAGGGCGCAGCTCTGACTGAGTACCGTAAATGGGTTTCTGATGATGATGCCGTTTATGCTTCAACTCTTGATATCGATGTTTCCGGTCTGGATCCACAAGTGACTTTCGGTTTTAAGCCCGATTGTGTCAAATCGGTCAAAGAGATGCAGGGAACTCCGGTTGATCAAGTCTATATCGGTAGTTGTACCAACGGCCGGCTTGAGGATTTACGCCAGGCAGCTGAAATTCTGAAAGGGAAGACCATCGCCGATTCGGTGCGTGGCATTGTTTCACCGGCAACTCCGAAAGTCTTTCAGGATGCTCTGGCGGAAGGAATTATCCAGATCTTCATGGAGGCCGGTTTTTGTGTTACCAATCCAACGTGCGGTGCTTGCTTGGGGATGAGTAATGGTGTTCTGGCCGAAGGTGAAGTTGCGGCTTCGACAACCAACCGTAACTTTAACGGGCGGATGGGCAAGGGGGGGATGGTTCATCTAATGAGTCCCGCTTCGGCCGCTGCAACGGCATTGACTGGTGTAATTACCGACGCCTCAACCCTTTAACGATCAGGAGATAAACGATGCAGAAAAAATTTGGTGGATCGGCAATCTTTCTTGATCGATCCGATATTAATACTGATGAGATCATCCCGGCTAAGTACCTCACCGAAGTAACCAAAGAGGCACTTAAACCGTATATCCTTGAAGATCTTAAACTTGATGGTTTTGACCCCAATGGGGGTGAGTTGAAAAACGCCACAGTGGTTGTAACCCGTGAAAACTTCGGTTGCGGCTCTTCGCGTGAACATGCTCCCTGGGTTTTCGAAGTCAATGATGTTCATACCGTCATTGCTGAAAGCTACGCCCGGATCTTCCGCCAGAACATGTTCAACTGCGGGATGCTGGCGATTGAGCTACCCAGGGCGGATATTGATGCGTTGATGGCGTTGCGTCAGGTGGGAATGGTGACTGTTGCGGTTGATCTGGAGGGTCAGAAGATTACGGCAAAGGCCGGTGATCTAGAGAAG
>CAZGKZ010000147.1:0-3710 GCA_964526315.1 uncultured Geobacteraceae bacterium | reverse complement strand
ATCAAGATTCTGCCGGTTCTTCACGTAACCAGTTTTTCACCACTTGCACTGGTAACATGTCACCACCCAGCACTTCCTGACGAATCTGGGCCAGTGGATCACTAGGGCCACCAAGGAGCGGCGTTGAATCGTCACCACGCATTTCAGCCTCTAATTCCTCAACTGTTTTCATCGGTTGGGTCTGTTCCGATGCCCCACGCAAGGTTCTCATCAACGGTTTCAGGAACAGCAGATAAGCCAACAATGAAGCGATTGCCAGCAAGCTGTACTTAATGATCGGCACGAAAGGATAAACTTTATCGATGAATGACGGTTGAGGTAACGGTTCATCACTGAAGCCACTCTCAAACGGCATCGAAACAACTGAAATCAGATCACCTCGAGTATCATTGATACCAAGGGCCGAACGAACCATTTTTTCAATCTCCGCCAGATCTTCCGCACTACGCGGAGTGCTGGTTGGCGCAGCACCTTCCACACCAGGGGTTACCCGGTTAGCAACCAGAACTGAAACCGATAGGGCTTTCAATGTGCCGACCGATTGAACCGTTTTACTAACCGTCTTGCTCAGCTCATAATTAACTGTTTCATCGGACCGATTAGACGGGGTGGTAACCACTGGCTGTGATGAAACAGTTGTATTATCCTGTTGGAGATTTGAAACGACTCCGGGAACTCCGCCGGTCGATTCGCTGCTCCCCTCTTCAGTACTACTCTGTTCACTGACCACCACTGCACCTTTGGGGTCATAAGCCTCTTCCACCTTTTCCCGTTGATCAAAATCAACCTCGGCATTAACTCTAACCAAAGAGTTACCTGCCCCAAGGGCCCGATCCAAAAGTGATTGAGCGCGGATTTCCAATCGTTGTTCCATGGTTTGTTGATAATTCAGCATTCCGGGAGATGTCGGGCCGGCCATTTCATCTGAACGACTTTTGGAGAGAGCCTTACCGGTAGAATCGACAACCGTAACGTTTTCCGACTCTAACCCCTCAACACTGCCAGCAACGAGATGGATAATCCCCTGAAGCTGTGAATCTTTAAGCGAACGCCCCGAAGAAAGTTTGATAATAACTGCCGCTGTTGCCGCTTGTTGTTGGTTACGAAACAGTCTTTTCTCCGGCAATGCCAAATGAATGCGGGCCGCCTCAACGGGAGCCAAAGAGGTAATTGTCCGCACCAGTTCACCCTGGAGAGCCCGACGATAATTAACCTTCTGGGCAAAATCGGTCATCCCAAAGCTCTGCTTGTCAAATATCTCAAAGCCAACTCCCCCTTCAGACAAGCCGGAACCCGCCAGTTCAAGGCGTGCTTCGTAAACTTTATCCGCAGGGACCAGAATATCCCGACCACCATCTTCCAACCGATATGGAACTTTATGCCCTTTCAGCCATTCAACAACAGATGCCGCATCCCGACTCGGCAGATTTGCAAACAGCAAACTGTAATCGGCCACTTGAGATTGCATAATTATCAAGCTGAACAGCAGAACACTCACTGCCGTGGCTCCGATCAAACTCAGCTTTCGAGCCAACGACCATTGCATAATGACATCCAACATATTTTTCTTTTCAGCAGTTGTCTCTTTAACTTCTTCGGCCATCGAAATTTTCCTCCGGGATCGATTGCGTTATACTTTTCAATACTTCTCCAACAATTAAATGCTTTGACAGCTAAGCAAGAATTTTGCTCAACAAGGCGGAATATATTTTCAGAGGCGAAGGCAGACATCCGTCTGTCAAGGTTCTGAAAAATACGACAACGCCGTGGAGCGAAATTATCGCGACGCTGTTAGACTTGCATGCGCATAATTTCCTGATACGCCTCAACCGCCTTATTCCGCACCTGAACCATCAACCGTAAAGAGATATCGGCCTCTTCCAGTTTAATCATCGCTCCGTGCAGATCTTTCGTTTCACCGGCAGCAATCTGTTCAGCAGCACGATCAGCACTGACCTGAGCTTGGTTAACTTCGGCAATCGAGTTTTTTAATGCCTCACCAAATTTATCGCCCATCTGTTGAATCGGGGGAGTTTTCGGCTGAGTCAACCCCTTGAGATAATTATTCATCGTAATATCAGCAACACTTTTCATCGTTTACCTCACCGTCCTATTTCTAGAGCTTTAAGAGCCATCCGTTTCGCCGATTTGACGACGGTCACATTTGCTTCATAAGCGCGAGATGCAGACATCATATCGGCGGTCTCCTCCACCAGATTGATATTGGGCATCGCCACCAAACCTTGAGCATTTGCATCAGGGTGGGAAGGGTTATAAACCATCAGCGGTGGCAGACTACTGGCCTGGACCTGCGCCACCTTTACTCCCTGTACGGCATCACGTAATCGATTGTCGAGAGTGTCAGCAAATCCACTCTGGCTACTCTGAAAAACCACCTCACGCTTCCGATAGGGGCCACCATCCGGGGTTCTGGTTGTTTCGATGTTAGCCAGATTAGAACTGATGGCATTCATTCTGATCCGTTGTGCTTTAAGTGCAGAAGCACTGATTTTCATCGTGGTAAAAATATCCATAAAAACTCCATTTTTTCATTTTCTATAGTGAAAGTAATCCGCAAATTTTCCACTACTTACTCCGGATGAAACAGCTACCGACCATCACTCACCGCAAATTTCAGCATTGAGAATTTCTTCTTCAGAATCTGGCTACCAGCTTCATAAAGAAGTTGATTCTCTGCCAGATCAAACATTTCATCATCAATTGACACGCTATTGCGATCTCCGATTGAGCTGGTATCTACGTCCCTGGTGATCGTCCCCTGGACAGAAGATATCCCTCTTGATCCAATCGGAAAATGTTTTGCATTGGTCCTCTGTCCCGGCATCTCAGGGGTGCTGATAGCTTTTCGCAAATTATCTTCAAATTTAAGTTTACGGGCTGAGTAACCAGGAGTTTCCGCATTAGCAATATTTCCGGCAATCACCTGCTGATTCTGAGCCCGCAAATCGAGACTTTTCTGCAATACTGCAAAAGTTCGATCTGTAATTCTGAAGTTTGCCATCTTTTACTCCTGTCCAGTTTTTGACTTTGGGTTGAAAATTTTAACGCATCTCTTGAATGAGCAAATCCTGCGCCAACTTTCCCCAAGAAGTGTCACCATCTGTTTCGACCAACTGCTTTAGAAGGTTAAGTGCCTCCTGGCGATGATGCTGTCGAAACAGGAGCTGTGCTGTTCGGTAGCGGGCTTGAACCCTAAAGTTGGGGTCATCCAGCAACTGTCGATAAATTTTTTCTGCAACACTATTTTTATTTAACTGATAGTAAGCTTCCCCCAAAAGTGCCATTTCTTTGACCTTTAGAGATGTGCCACTTTTTTGCACCCGTTCCAAACTTTTAGCCACTGACTGCCATTGCCCCAGCCGCCAATAAATGTAAGCTGCACGAATTTCAAGTTCCGGGCTGCTAGGTCTATTCTTTTGGTTCAGCCAGACCAACAATTGATCCTGCCGATTTTCACGCTCGAAAGCATCCAACAAAATTCCAAACAGAGCCCCGGCATCCTCACCTTGTGGATATTTTTTTAAGTAGCGTTCGGCGTAATCACCAGCCTGTTGATACTCTTCGCGCTTTAAATATGACTGTGCTAACGGCAAGTAAACGGCTTGTTGCTCCGTTTTTCCGCTGGTGCGATCATACAGATACAGAAGAACCCTTCCGGCTCTTTTATATAGCCCGAGACGGTCAAGAGA
>CAZGKZ010000146.1:0-3771 GCA_964526315.1 uncultured Geobacteraceae bacterium | reverse complement strand
AAGCACTAATCATTTCCTGCTACCATTTGGATCTTCTGCAAAAAGATTTTGACCCCCTCTGAGTTTTCTGATATTAAAGTACATTCTTGAGATAATTAATAACTTATCAATACTAAAATCTACAATTTTATTAGTTTCCCCTGTTTAGAAGAAGAGGATTGTTATGGCTCTGGTCGTTCAAAAATATGGTGGTACTTCAGTCGGATCGGTCGAACGAATCCGCAATGTTGCCAGCCGGATTGCTAAAACGTTTGATGCCGGCAATGACGTCGTGGTGATTGTTTCGGCAATGGCAGGTGAAACCAATCGCCTGGTTGCTCTCGCTGCGGAAATTTCGGAAGCACCAAGTGAACGGGAATATGATGTTCTGGTCTCAACGGGAGAGCAGGTCACGATTGCACTGTTGGCTATGTGTCTGCAGTCAATGGGCTATAATGCCAAAAGTTACCTGGGTTCCCAGATCCCCATGTTGACCGACAAAGCGCATGCCAAAGCCCGGATTCAGAGCATTGCGGATAAAAATATTCGCGAGGACCTGAACCAGGGGACAATTATCATTGTTGCCGGTTTTCAGGGAACTGATGGCGAAGGGAACATCACCACCCTTGGACGGGGCGGCTCAGACACTTCAGCAGTAGCCGTGGCAGCAGCCATGAAAGCAGATGTCTGTGAAATTTACACCGATGTCGATGGTGTCTATACGACCGACCCGAGGATGGTTCCGGAAGCACGTAAAATTGAAAAAATATCCTATGACGAAATGCTGGAAATGGCATCCCTAGGGGCAAAAGTTCTGCAAATTCGCAGTGTTGAATTTGCCAAAAAATATAATGTTGTTATTCACGTACGTTCCAGTTTCCACGACAAACCGGGGACTCTGGTAATGAAGGAGGATCAGGATATGGAAACAGTACTGGTTTCAGGTGTAGCGTACAATAAAGATGAGGCAAAAATTAGCATTGTCGGGGTTCCCGATCAGCCGGGCATTTCAGCACAGATATTCACCCCATTAAGCAATAGCGACATCACTGTCGATATGATTATCCAGAATATTTCTCATGAAGGGGCAACTGATATGACGTTTACTGTCCCCAAGGGGGATTATAAAAAAGCTGTCGTCATTATTGAGGAGGTTGCCAAAAAGATTGGTGCTCGTGAAGTCATGTCCGATATGGATATTTCTAAAGTCTCGATTATCGGGGTTGGGATGCGCTCGCATGCGGGGGTTGCCAGTACCATGTTTGAGGCATTATCGGCCGAAGGAATCAATATCCAGATGATTTCAACCAGTGAAATTAAGGTCTCCTGCGTAGTTGCCGCAAAATATACCGAGTTGGCAGTACGGGTATTGCACAACGCTTTCGGTTTGGATCTCCCTGAAATTGAGGAGAAGGTCTAGTTTGGGAAAATGACCAAGGGGGAATGTAATTACCAGCCGCCGCCCGGTCGGGTGATGGGGTGTTGGTATTTAGCTTTGTTATCGACAGATTTTCCTAAGATGGTTATTCCGACAATGATCGCGATAACAATCACCAGTAAAATCAGTAATTTGATAATATCTTTTGACATGGTTTGCAAATCCTGTTGTTGTTCTTTTCATTTCGGTTCCCCACTCCAAAAAGTTTAATTTATGCTTATACCAGCAGCGCCTCCGCTAAGTCGGAGGCGCTGTTTTATTTTGTCTATTTTTCGGCCAGAATCCGTAACATCCGTCGCAGGGGTTCAGCCGCCCCCCAGAGAAGTTGATCACCGCAAGTAAAAACCGAGAGATATTCGGGTCCCATATGCATTTTTCGCACTCGTCCAACCGGGATTTCCAAAGTTCCAGAAACTGCTGCCGGGGTCAATTTTTCCAAGGTCTCAGCTTTGTTATTTGGAACCAGTTGAACCCACTGATTACTCTCGCTGATCAATGTCTCAATCTCTTCAATCGGCAGATCTTTATTCAGCTTGATGGTTAGTGCCTGGCTATGGCAACGCATTGAACCAATCCGGACACAGATTCCATCGATGGGAGTTTGAACCTGATTGCCAAGAATTTTATTGGTTTCGGCAATCCCTTTCCACTCTTCACGACTCTGACCATCCTCTACTTCACGATCAATCCAGGGGAGGACACTCCCGGCTAGAGGAAAACCAAACTCTGCGGTGGGAAATTCATCACTACGCAACATTGCCGTAACCTTGCGGTCAATGTCCAAAATCGCCGAACCGGGGGTTTGCAGCTCCTCGGCAACACAATCCTTCAGAGTGCCCATCTGAGCCAGAAGTTCACGCATATTTGGTGCACCTGCACCAGAGGCTGCCTGATAGGTCATAGAGCTGACCCATTCAACCAGTCCAGCATTGAAGAGACCACCAATGGCCATCAGCATCAGACTGACAGTACAGTTACCACCGATGAAATCTTTGCAGCCATTTTTTAGTGCGGTATCAATGACATCCTGGTTGATTGGATCGAGAATGATGACAGCGCTATCTTCCATCCGCAGGGAAGAAGCAGCATCAATCCAGTAACCATCCCAACCGCTAGCCCGCAGCTGCGGATGAACCGCTTTGGTGTAATCCCCGCCCTGACAGGTGATAATGACATCCTGCTCGGCAAGTTTTGCAATATTGTTAGCATCTTCCAGAACCGCTGTTCCCTGACCAAAATCGGGGGCAGGCTGACCTGCTTGAGATGTTGAAAAAAACACCGGTGTCACTGCAGCAAGGTCGTTCTCTTCGACCATCCGTTGCATCAGCACGGAACCAACCATGCCACGCCAACCAACCAATCCAACTTTCATAATATTCTCCATGTTGACGGGTGAATAAAAACTACTTATGCTTCGACTGGTTAGATACAGGGTATTTGACCAGAATGAGCCGCGGATAATAACAGCTATCACCCAAAAGTGGTAGTATTTTCTGCGCTAATTGTAATTCCATCGAGGTGTCTATGTCTGACTTTGAAGACCTTTTACCATTAGGGAAACCAACTGCCTACAAAACCGAATATGACCCGCAACTGCTCTGCCCGTTTCCACGGCAAATTAAACGGGATGTCATCGGTATTACTGATGCCCTCCCCTTTGGCGGCTATGATATTTGGAATGCATTTGAACTCTCCTGGCTCAACGCTAAGGGAAAACCGATTGTTGCCATGGGAGAGTTTCATATCCCCTGCGAGTCACCCAACTTGATTGAATCAAAATCGTTCAAACTTTACCTCAATTCATTTAACCAGACCCGTTTTGAAGATTTTTCAGCCGTTGAAAAGAAGATGGTTGTGGATCTGTCTGCCGCTGCCGGAGCGACAGTTCAAATTCGCCTTCTTGACAGCGATCAATTCATAACCGAACAGTTGCAGAGTTTCCCGGGGCAATGTATCGATGATCTCGATATTGAAATAAATGAGTATTCACTCAATCCATCATTACTGGAAAACTCAACCGATCCTCAACGATTGGTGACAGAAGAACTCCATAGTCATTTGCTCAAAAGTAACTGTCTGGTCACCAATCAACCCGACTGGGGCAGTGTACTGATCCGTTATCACGGTGGAAAAATCGACCCCGAAGCATTGCTCCGCTATCTGATCTCATTTCGCCAGCATAATGAATTTCATGAACAGTGTGTCGAGCGGATTTTTGTTGATTTAATGCGCTACTGCCAACCTGAAAAACTAACCGTCTACGCCCGCTATACCCGCCGTGGCGGGTTGGATATTAACCCTTTCCGCTCTAACTATGAACTCCGGATTGACAATATGCGGTTGGGTCGACAGTA
>CAZGKZ010000145.1:0-3790 GCA_964526315.1 uncultured Geobacteraceae bacterium | reverse complement strand
CCCCCTTTTCCTGTCGTAACAGCTGGTGTATGCTCAAGAAAATATTTTCCTGAGGAGATAACCCGGATGTCACGTTTTATTCTTTCTGTCTTTTTTCTATTATCGCTTCTTTCTCTCTCTGCCTGTGCCGCTTCAACCCTTAGTGCTGATAAGAGCGAGATTGAAGTTTCTAAAAGCTTGAGCCAACACTACCCGCAACTCAAATATCAGCAGATTGCTGCAACCCCGGTTGCTGGAATTTACGAGATAATTGTTGAAGGGGGTGAAATTGTCTATTTTGACCCAATCTCCGGAAACATGTTTTTTGGTGAGCTTTGGACCCCTGATGTCCACAATCTGACTCAGGAGAGCAAAGATCGCTTCATGGCAGAAAAATTGAAAAGCCTCCCTCTCGATCAGGCGATTAAAATCGGGACGGGACCCAATCAAGTTATTGAAATTACCGATCCCGACTGCCCCTATTGCCGTAAAAGTTCTGCCTTCTTTGCCGGAAGAGATGATGTCACCCGCTATGTATTTCTGTTTCCTCTCGATAAAATTCATCCTCAATCTGCAGCTAAAGCACGTTATATTCTTGCCGCCAAAGATCCGGCCCTGGCCTATGAGGAAGTTTTCAGCGGTAAGTTTGATGCCCAACCGGTTCCGGCTGTTGCTGATAACACCCACCTTGATCTGCACCGACAAGCGGCTAACAAAATCGGCGTTCATGGCACCCCTCAATTCTGGATTAACGGTCACCATGTTGCCGGTTTTAATCCACAGCAATTTGAAATTCTGTTAGGTCAATAAACTTGAAATCATCAACACCACAGCAACGTCCCGAACTGCTTGCTCCGGCGGGAAGTATGGAAGCCTTTTTTGCCGCAGTTGATGCCGGTGCTGACGCCGTTTATACCGGGCTGAAGGAATTCTCTGCCCGGGCGAAAGCGAAAAATTTCAGTCTGAAAGAGATTGAAAAAATCACCCATTATCTGCAGCAGCAAAATAAACGGCTCTATATCACCCTGAATACTCTGGTGAAAGAGAATGAATTATCACAGTTGATCGATACGTTGGGGGCTCTGGAAGAGATTGGTGTCGATGCCCTTATCATTCAGGATCTGGCTGTCTGGAAGCTGGCGAAAGATCATTTTCCTGGATTGGAACTCCATGCTTCGACCCAGATGACCATCCATAACGCGGCCGGAGTGAAAATGCTGGAACGGATGGGTTTCACCCGTGGCGTTCTAGCGCGGGAGATGACACTCCCGGAGATTGCCAATATCCGGCAGCAGACAACTCTGGAACTGGAGCAGTTTATTCATGGAGCCCTCTGCTTCTCCTATAGTGGTCAATGTTATTTTTCATCATTTCTCAGCGGCAAAAGTGGCAACCGGGGGAAATGTGCCCAACCGTGCCGCCGCAATCATCGCTACCGCCAGCAGGAAGGATATTATTTTTCTCCAAATGACCTCTCTGCTATTGATCTGTTGCCTGAACTGGAACAAGCGGGAATCTGCAGTTTAAAAATTGAAGGACGGATGAAAAGCGCCGAATATGTCCATAAGGTGATTCGGGCTTATCGGCAGGTTCTTGATGCCCCGGCAGAACAGCGGAAGGCGGTTCTTAAAGAGGCTAAAGTATTACTGAAAGAGAGTTTTGGTCGGCAGCCCACCAAAGGGTTTTTATCCGGCGGGCAACCCAGTGATATGGCCATTCCATCGCACAAAGGGGCCACTGGAAGATTTCTCGGTGAAATCACGCGTGTCCGGGGTGGCGAAATTAGTTTCAAAACCAAAGAGGGGCTCCACCTTGGTGCCCGGTTGCGAGTTCAGCCCGCCATCGATAAAAGTGGCACCGCCTTTACGATCCGTCAGTTGCTACAGGATAAACGGACTGTCAACAAGGTTCCAGCCCATAGTTTTGTCACCGTCCCCTCAACCTTTATCAATCAGTTTCATGTTGGCGACAGTGTTTTTATGGTCTCCTCCCCCAGTGCTTTTTCGATGAGCGATTCTGCCTGTCGCCGGAAACTCAGCAACGTTCGCCCCCCGGGTGAAACGGTTGATCTACAGATTGAAGTGACACCTCAGCAGCTGCAACTGAGTGCCACCATTGGTTTAGAGACCCAACAGTTTCAATTTGCCATTGACAGCTTCCCTGCCAAAGAGAATTCTCTCAACAAAAGAATCCTCCAGCAAGCCTTTACCGTAACCGCCGATGAACCTTTCCGGTTGGGAAAACTGGAGTGTAATCAACTTCCTGAGATTGTTATTCCCCCCAAACAATTAAAACAGATCCGCCGTGAGCTCTATGCCGAGTTGCATAAAAATCACCAGCCGCAGCGGCAACAACTGAGAACCGCCCATTTAAAAAGTGCCAGGGAAGCTCTTTTCCCTCTTGCAACCCCACAACCGGAAAAACGGCAAATCCGGGTTCAGCTGAAAGATTCCAAGGATCAGCGCATTCTTCAGGATCCGTTGGTCGATCAGATTCTGGTTCCACTGACCGGACAAAACTTGCAACATGCACATAAGCTGACCCGCCGGGCCAAACAACTGATCTGGGATATTCCGTTTGTCACGTTTGATAAGGATTGGCTGGATACCCGTAATACGATCCGGCAACTGGCACAGATGGGATTTACCAATTATCGACTCAACAATCTGGGTCAGTTTCCCCTTTTTGATAAAATCCAGGATCTGCATCTCTACAGCAGCTTTCGCCTGTTCGCCCTGAACAGTCAGGCGATCGCAGCACTGGCTGAACTGGGAATTATCGAAGCGGAACTCTATATTGAGGATGACCGGAAGAACTTGACCGATATTTTACGTCATCAGCTTCCGATTCCAACTGCGATGACTGTCTATGCCAGCGCCCCGCTCCTCACTTCACGGATCAAGATTAAAAATGTCCGTGCTGACAATCCGGTTCTTTCCGACCGAGATGATGCATTTCGGGTGCAACAACGGCAGGGTCTAACCTGCCTGAACAGTGAGACTGACTTCTCGTTTATTGCCAACATCCCAGAACTTGAAAGCCTTGGTTGCCATAACTTTGTGGTCGATATTTCCCATCTAGGTCCATTCAGTCAATCGGGGAAGCAGGTTCTTGAAGCAACCAGACAGTGTTATGACCCACCCGGGCGGAGTAAGTTTAACTATGAACGGGGATTGGAATGATTTGCAGCCAAGGTTTTGATCCATTCACTGCTTCAGATTGAAGTTGTCAATACCACCAGCAAGCAGGTTGATTATAAAAACGGAGAGAAATATGCCAATTCTCAAAATTTTCATTATCGGAACCGTACTCCTGATAGCCAGCATCCCGCTTCTTTCCTGTTCAGATAAGCGCCCTTCAGCTCTGGACCTGTCTGATTCCAGGCTGGAACCATGTCCATCGTCTCCAAACTGTTTTTCAAGCGATGACCGCGACAATGGCCATAAAATTGCACCATTTCAACTGCTAAAACCGGCGAACGAAGTCTGGTCGGTGGTTCGGGAACTCATATCAGAGTTACCCCGAACCCGCATTGTAAAAGAGACCGAAACTTATCTTCATGCTGAGTGTCGCAGTTTCCTGTTCGGCTTTGTCGATGACCTTGAGCTGCAGCTTCGTCCTACCGATGGGATCATTGCAGTCCGCTCTGCGGCACGTTCAGGGTATGCAGATTTTGGGGTTAATCGACGCAGAATAGAATCTCTCCGTAAGGCTCTTATCAGTCGGGGAATGATTCGCTAATAGTTATGGCTATGTTAAGGTGGTAAACTTAAAACGCCACTGGATAAAAGTGCTCATAGCATCCATCTTT
>CAZGKZ010000144.1:0-3793 GCA_964526315.1 uncultured Geobacteraceae bacterium | reverse complement strand
GAACTATTTCTGGTTTTTCTCAATGTTCTCCTGCCTGTTTTTGGCATTGTTCTCCTTGGGGCTTTGCTTGGGGGACGGTTGGAGTTGCAGGCTCGAACTTTAACCCGGGTCGCCTATTATGTTTTTGTTCCCGCCTTTATTTTCCGCTCGATCAGTATGGCTGATGTCCCGTTAACCAGTCTCTCCCGAATGATCACTTTTATCATTTTGACCCATCTATTGGCAGTGATTATCGCAGCTGGACTGGGTCGTCTGCTGGGTCGATCAAAAGAGATGATCGCCGCTTTTATTATGATTGCGTCATTTGGAAATGTTGGCAACTTCGGCTTGGCAGTAATTCAGTTCCGGCTGGGGGATATCGCTCTCCCTGCTGCAACAATCTTTTTTGTTGTCATTAATACGGTCGCTTTTGTTATTTGTATCGGCGCAGCAGGATGGGCTCATGGTGGTGGCCGTGGCGCAATCTGGAAGGTTTTAAAAACTCCGGCAATCTGGGCAACTGTTCCCGCTGTTCTGGTTTCTGCCGGAGGGCTTGAGGTTCCATTGCTTTTTGAGCGGATGATTGGTCTGCTGGCCGGTGCGATGATTCCGGTGATGCTATTTGCTTTAGGGCTGCAGTTGGTGGAACAGGGGAAGATTCATTTAACGACGGATGTTCTGCTTGCCTCCGGGGTTCGGTTGATTCTGGTTCCATTGGTGGGGTTGCTGATTGCCGCCCCATTCGGTTTGACCCATATTGAGAATGCAGCGGGGGTACTGCAGGCGGCCATGCCGGTTGCTGTTCTGGTTTCAATTATTGCCAAAGAAAATAATATTGTTCCTGAGTTTGTGACGTCGGTGGTGGTTGTTTCAACGCTAGTCAGTGTGGTGACGTTGAGTCTGCTGATGGTCTGTTTATAAATTACATCCGGGATTTTGAAAATAGTTTGACACGATTATAAATTTTGTGATAATTAGGCTTCAATAATTTTTCAAGTCAGGGGATTTATAAAATGTTTAATAATGCAGCAGCGGCAATCCAAGCGATTCAGGCGGCAACTATCAGCCTGAGAATTGTCCATGACCCCAAGGGGTGAACTGCACAGGTATATATTGTTTAATCTTGAGGCCGTGGACAACAAAGTTCATGGCCTTTCTTTTTGGTTTTAGGGAGATGTAAAATGCGGAATAATATCGTTCATATCGGTGCTGGTGAGTTGACCTATGAAATCCGTGCGATTGTCGAGATAGCCGAAAAACTGAACCGACTCGGGCTCAAAACCAACATGGAAAATATTGGTGATCCGGTGGCCAAAGGGGAGGGAATCCCTCTTTGGATTAAGGAGATTGTGTCGGGTTTAGCGATGCAGGATTGCTCTTACGGCTATTGTGCAACCAAAGGGTTGCTGGAAACCCGGCAGTTTCTGGCCGACCTGACCAATCAACGGGGCAAAGCCCAGATTACCGCTGAGGACATTATTTTTTTTAATGGCCTCGGTGATGCAATCCAGAAGGTTTATGGATTGTTGAAGCGTGAATCGCGGGTTATCGGCCCCTCTCCAACCTATTCGACCCACTCCTCTGCTGAGGGGGCACATGCCGGGCAGAAGCCGGTGACCTACCGTCTTGATCCGGATAATCACTGGTATCCCGATATGGATGACCTGCGTCAGTCGGTCAAATATAATCCGGCAATTTCGGGGATTCTGATTATTAACCCCGATAATCCGACCGGGGCAGTCTATCCCGAACGGATTTTAAAAGAAATTATCGCTATCTGTAAGGAATATGATCTGTTCCTGATCTGCGACGAGATTTATCACAATCTTTGCTACAACGGGACAACAACGAGACCAATCTCGGATCTGGTTGGTGATCTGCCTGCGATTGCGATGAAGGGGATCAGCAAGGAAGTGCCCTGGCCGGGGGCTCGCTGTGGCTGGATTGAGGTTTATAATGTTGCTAAAGATGAAATGTTTGGTCAGTACATTGAAAGTATTTTGAATTCTAAAATGGTCGAGGTGTGTTCAACCACCCTGCCACAAAAAGCTATCCCCAAGATTCTTAGCCATCCCGAATATCCTAACTATCTTGCAGAGCGAAGGAATCGCTATGAAAACTATTCAAATATTGCCTACAATCTGTTGAAAAAAGTTCCCGGTCTCAAGGTCAATCGGACCAATGGAGCTTTCTATATGAGTGTTGTTTTTGAGCCGGGGAAGTTAAATAATACGCAGGTATTGCCGATCGAGAATCCCCAGGTTGGTGACATGGTGGAGAACCTTGTCATGCAACCGGGAACTTCGAGCGACAAGCGGTTCGTCTATTATCTTCTTGCTGCGACGGGGATCTGTGTTGTTCCGATCTCCTCTTTCTGTACTGATGAGCGGGGTTTTCGAATCACCTTATTAGAGCAGGATGAAGCGGAGTTTACCCAGATATTTGCGACGATCGCAAAAGCTATCACCGCTTATCTTGACTCTTAACCACATTGATATTCGATAAAGGACCCATTGATGTCACCACTTCCAGGTTCAGGTTCACTATCCAATCATCGGCCAATCGATAATCCACAACAACTCAGTGATTTCTTGTTGCGTGGTGCCCGTCCTCGGGGTGAGTGGGGAGTTGGTTTAGAGACGGAAAAATTGGTGGTTGACCGGAACACCGGTGAAGCGGTTGGTTATGAGCGGATTCGTGAATTACTCTCCCGGCTTGATGGGATTGGTGGCTGGCAGGGAGTTTACGAACAGGAACGGCTGGTCGGGCTACAGGGAAAACGTTCTTCAGTCACTCTGGAACCCGGTGGACAATTGGAGCTGTCCGGGAAGTTCTGTTGTGATATCAGTTGTAGCTGGCGTGATTTGAGCCGCTATCGGCAACATATTGTCACCATGGGGCATGACCTCGATCTGGTTTTTCTGGGTCTGGGTGTCCAACCCTTCACCCCTCTGGAGAAGATCGAATGGTTGCCGAAACCGCGTTATGAGATTATGGGCCCCTATATGTTGAAAACTGGCGATATGGGGCAGCGGATGATGAAACAGACTGCCGGAACCCAGGTCAATCTCGATTTTTCCGATGAAGCTGACTGTGTGCGTAAACTCCGGGTGGCGCAGTGGCTCAGCCCGATCTGTTATGCACTGTTCGCTAACTCAGCTATTCTTGAAGATCAACCGAGCGGGTACCTCTCCCTGCGTGGAGAAATCTGGTCGCGTACCGATCCCGATCGATGTGGTTTGATTGAACAGTTACTCAAGTCAGGTTCAGGTCTGAGTGATTTTGTTGAATATGCGCTGGATGTCCCCCTCTATTTTATTGAGAGAGAGGGGAAATATATTGACCAGACCCAGACCCGTTTCACTTTTCGGCAGTTTCTTGAGAACGGCTGGAATGATCAACGGGCAACGCTGGCTGATTGGGATCTTCACCTCTCAACTCTCTTTCCCGAGGTTCGTCTTCGGCCGCAAATTGAAGTGCGCAGTGCCGATAGTTTGCCCCCCCGCTATACGGCGGCAGTTGCGGCACTTTATAAAGGGTTGCTTTATACGGAGCAGGGTCTGAGTGGGGTTGAGAGTCTATTCTCAGATCTCTCCACAGAGAGTTTCCTGGCTTTATATCGGGATTCCTGGCGGGATGGATTGAAGACCCGAGTGCCGGGGGGAACTCTCCAGGAGGTTGCGGTAGAGCTGCTTAAAATTGCAACTTTGAGTTTGCGGGAACAGTTTGACAATGGCGACAGTGGTAGCGATGAGGGTCATTTTTTAAATAGTATCACTGAAATCGCCGCAAGCGGTGAAACTTTGGCTGAACA
>CAZGKZ010000143.1:0-3814 GCA_964526315.1 uncultured Geobacteraceae bacterium | reverse complement strand
CTTTAGCAACCAGATCGGCAGAGTTTTGCTGTGCCTGGAGAAATTGCTCCTCATTCATCCCACAGCCGAGAGCAATCTTGTGAACCAGCTCCGGTGGAAGAATATCGGTTGGAGCATGAGCATCGTTATTGATCACAAGTTTTGCACCAAACTTCTCCGCCAACCTGAGAATATGCCCGTTGGTGAGAGAATTTCCTTTTCTGGTGGTAATTTCCAGATAAACGCCCTTTTCCGCTGCCAGCTCGGCTTCTTCTTCACTCATCAGTCCGGGATGAGCGAGAATGTCAACCCCGGCTATAATTGCTGCCATGTTGGTCCCCGGCATCACCATATCGACAATTGATTCACCGTGAACCAGAACGATCTCGGCACCATTATCCCGGGCCAATTTTGCGACATCAGCAATTGACTGTGGCGGCACATGGGTCAATTCCACCCCGGCCAAAACCTGAATATTGTTCGCTGCACCAATTTCGTCAACGACCCCCACAATATTATCAAGAAGCCACTTCGTATTACTTTTATCGGCATGATCGGTAATGGCAATCGCCGTGTAGCCAGCAACAGAACACCGCCGGATTAATTCGGTCGGGACCAACTCACCATCACTGAAAAAGGTATGAGTATGTAAATCTATCATCATAAACTCCTGTCTAGCCTTGGGTTTCGACCAAATGACCCAGGTGTGAATTACGCATCACTTTGGTAATTTTGACCAGTACTGTCCGGCCAATCAGTTCGGTAGAACCGGAGAAATTGACTACCCGATTCGCATCAGAGCGTCCAAATAGCTGTCCTTCTCCCTGCTTGCTGCGCCCCTCAACCAGAACCTTCTGCACACTGTTGGTATCCTCCAACCAGATCTCGGCACTGATTCGTTGTTGTAATTCAAGCAACCGGTCAAAACGTTGTTGTTTCTGGAATTTTGACTGGTTGTCCTCCATTTTTGCTGCAGCGGTTTCTACCCTTGGAGAATAGAGAAAAGTGAAAGCATCAGCATAGCGAACCTGCTCAACCAGATCGAGAGTCGCCTGAAAATCATCTTCAGTTTCACCGGGAAAGCCGACAATGATGTCTGTGGTCAATCTGATATCCGGACAAACCTGTTTCAGTTGCGCAACCTTGGCCAGATAATCGGCACGGTTATAACCACGGTTCATCAACCCCAGAATACGATCAGAACCACTCTGAAACGGCAGATGGATATGATGGCAGAGCTTATCCAGTGAACCAAAACATCCAATCAGTTCGTCGGTCATATCTTTAGGATGCGACGTTGCGAAACGCAACCGCTCCAACCCCTCAATTCGGTTGACCTCACCGAGTAATTCAGGGAAGGAGAGTTCGGTAGAATTTTTCAAACCATAGGAATTAACATTCTGCCCTAATAGAGTTATTTCCCGTACCCCCTGCTTGACCAAAGCGGTCACTTCAGTAATAACTTCGCTGCTGGGTCGGCTGATTTCCCGCCCCCGGACATGGGGAACAATACAGTAGGAACAAAAGTTGTCACATCCTTGCATGACCGTAACGAAACGAGTCACAGTTTCTTTATAGGTGCGCTCTGGAAAAAGATTGAGTCGCGTTTCACGATCATGAAATTCGGTCTCACAACCACGCTGCCGGCTGTCCTCAACCTGTTTCACAAGCTCCGGCAGTTGATGGATATTATGGGTGCCGAAAACCAGATCAAGGTGGGAGACTTTTTCCAGCATTCTCTCCCCTTCCTGCTGAGCAACACAGCCACCAACACCGATAATCAGATCGGGTCGTTTATCTTTGATCGGCTTAAACCGGCCCAGATGCCCATAAACCTTCCGTTCTGCTTTATCACGAACCGAACAGGTATTCAGTAAAACAAGAGTTGCCTGCTCTGCAGAATCAACCTGAGAGTAACCAATATTTGTCAACAGAGACACAATTTGCTCAGAATCAACGACGTTCATCTGGCAACCGAAAGTTTCCAGGTAAAAAGCTTTATTCATTTATCACCACTCAAGAAAAGTTAAAAAGTTGCGCATCATAACGATCTGCATCATTGCAAGTCAAACGGATTTCCCGGTCACTTGTTGTGTATTCTCTCCGGGAAGATGTTTGATGAAAAGCTCCGGGTGTTCCAGACATTCAAGTGTTACAGGAGGAGAATCCTTAAAAAACAACTTCAGACTCAGCAGATTTTTACCGTACTCTTTTTGTTTATACTTCTTGAAGTTAGCCATTTCATAGGTCGTTGATTTACGAACGATAAGTTTATTTCGTACCAGCAAACGTTGATCAGTTAACCCATAGTAGATTTCTTCCCAACGCAACCGTGCTAAAGCCAGTTGCCCCGGTCCAATGAAAAATGCAACCACAGTTAACAGAAATGGAGCAGCCGCTAACCACCAGGAATACCCCTGATAGTAGACCAGCTGGGCACCGACCATTAGCCAGAAGCTACTGGCCAGGAACAAAACTGTTCCAATAGTCGCCTGAAACCAATGACGAAAAGTATAACAGCGGGGAGCGGGTCGCCCCTGCCAAAGGATGGTTTCACCTTCCGCCAAGCTCCACGGAAAACTTTTTTGACTCATTCTGATAAGCTCCTTAATCGGGTTGCCGCAGATTTTCCCAATTTACTGTTTTTATTAACCTGCACGACAGTTTGATAAAGTTGTTTTGCTCTCGATAAATTTCCTTGTGCTTCCTCAGCCTCCCCGAGAAGAAAAGTCCCTTCCAGTGTTGGCAGTAATTTCAGGGAGAGTTCTAACTGATTCACTGCAGCCTTGAATTGTTGGTTGTGCAGATATATATACCCCAACCCTAATCGAGGTTTGTAGTCCCCGGGATTAAAACTTACCGCTTTGCGTAAATAACGGCGCGCGGGAATAATATCTTCATTACGTAAATAGGCCATTCCCAATGTCGTCAGTAGCAGTTCGTTCTCCGGAGCTTTTTGAATCGCTTTGTGATAGCCCTCGATAGCAATAACCAGCTCTCCGTTGACCTCAGCAGTATGTGCTTGATGGTAGAATCGGTGAGCTTCTGGATCTGTTTTTCTTAGTTGCTGTACCGCCTGATCATATAAAACCTTAGCACGATACTTTCCCTGCTCAAATTCATCAGATATCTGAATAACGTCCTTCGGGTCAACTGTCTGATTCACTGCACAACTGGTTAGTAAGAGAATAAAAACCAGCAACAGTGGATGAATATGATATATTTTCAACACAAAGTTTCCATACGGATCACTCTTCATCATATCACCCCCATATAGAAGGAGTCCTGATGCTTTCCAAAACTGAAACAGATATTTTGTTGAGAATCGCTCGAGAGGCAATCGTCCACCAGATCAAGGGTGATGATTATAGCCCGACTCCGAGAGAAGAAAAAGCCCTGAATGTCCACTCCGGCTGTTTTGTCACAATTAAACAGGCTGGCCACTTACGTGGCTGTATCGGAAATTTTCAGTCACAGCAACCTCTTTATCGTGAAGTTGCAACGATGGCAATTGCTGCGGCATGTCAAGACCCCCGTTTTCCACCTATGAATCTGCAAGATTTAGATAATTTCAGTTTAGAAATCACTGTTTTGTCACCTCTGGAACAAATTTCCGATATCAATCAGATTGAGGTTGGCACCCACGGTATCTATATTATCAAGGGATTAAATCGAGGAGTACTGTTACCACAGGTTGCAACCGAGTACGGCTGGGACAGGGAAACCTTCCTCCGGCAGACGTGCGCCAAAGCAGGCTTGATTGATGATGCATGGCAACAACCTGATGTCGAAATCTATATTTTCAGTGGTCAGATCATTCACGAATAGGAATCAG
>CAZGKZ010000142.1:0-3831 GCA_964526315.1 uncultured Geobacteraceae bacterium | reverse complement strand
TGATCCATCACAATATGCGAATGATCACCGATATTCATCCGCCGTGGGGAGCCAATTAAACTGACCGAATCTCCCAGCAGAGAATGGTCGAGGATCAGATTACTGACGGTGTTGTCGGTATTAATAATTGAGTCACTGATAACACTATTCTCAATCACGCTACCCGCAGCAACCGAAACATTTGGTCCAATGATTGAGTTTTTAATCACTGCACCCGCACCAATGTGAACCGGCTCAATCATGACACTCTCTTTAACATCACCATGAATATGGTGCCGACCCTTTAACAGAAAACGATTGGTTTCAAGCAAAGTTTCGGGTTTTCCGCAATCGAGCCAGTCATTGATTTCAGGGGCTTTAAATTTAAGACCGGAACCAATCATCCGCATAAAAACCGACGGCAGATAATATTCCCCCTTGACCGTTTCACCGGCAGCAATCGTTGCTTCAATAGCACCGATAAAGCCGGCTCCATCCTGTAAGTAATAGAGACCAACCTGCGCCAGGCGTGAAATAGGGGTATCGGGTTTTTCGACCATATCAACAATGAACTCACCTTCAAGAACATTGACCCCGAACCGTTGATAGTCTTCAACCTCTTTGGAATAGATCAAGCCATCGGCATTATTACAAAGTTCTGGAATTCGGGACAAATCAGTGACAAAAATTGTGTCATTAAACACCACCAGTAGATCGTCACCACTCTGTATCGATGGGGCAGCTAGAGCAACAGCATGTGCCGGGCCGAGGCGCTCCTTCTGTACATAATAGCTGCAAGTCAGTTCAGGAAAGTGGCCTGACATAAAATCTTTAATCTGCTGACCGTTCTCATCGATAATAAAAACATATTCGTCAACATCGACATCTTTCAGTCGTTCGATAATATGTTCAAGAACCGTTTTCCCCGCAACATTGACCAATGATTTAGCCTTGGTGTGGGTATGGGGACGTAAACGTGTCCCTTTTCCTGCAACCGGTAAAATAACTTTCATATTTTCACCTTTATCGTGATTTTTATCACTATGGCAGATGTCACAACCATCAACTGCGACAATTTAATCTTCAACAATCTCACCAATCAGATCGTACTCGGAGGAATCAGTAATTTTTAGCTGAACGTATTCACCGACGTCGGCAACCCCGGAGGTAATCAAATACTGCCCATCAATATCAGGAGCTTGTCGGGCACTTCGCCCCTTAAGTAATAAATCAGTCTCCTCACTATAACCTTCCACCAGAACCTGTTCGACACGGCCAACCAGGGAACGGTTTTTACCAAAAGAGACTCGAGCTTGAGCCTTCATCAGTTTATTCAGCCGGCTGGTTTTAGTCCGGGCCGGGACCTGCTCCGGTAATTTTGCCGCCGTTGTCCCCTCCTCGCGAGAATAGCGAAACACGCCAACCCGTTCAAAATGACCCTCTTTAACAAACGTCAAAAGCTTATCAAACTGCTCGCGGGTTTCGCCGGGGAATCCGACAATAAAAGAGGTACGAAGGGTCAAATCGGGGATTCTGTCGCGCAACCGCTGCACCAGTTCACGGGTTTGTTTCTCATCAAGATGTCGATTCATCTGGGTCAAAATATGGTCATCGATATGTTGCAGAGGCAAATCCAGATAATTACAGATCTTCTCTTCCGTAGCGATCAACTCAATTAATTCAGAGGTAATTCCGTCTGGATAGGCATAAAGAAGGCGAATCCAGACGATTTTCTCAATAGCAACCAACTCTTTCAGCAATTTTTCCAATGTGGCACCATCGTCCCGATCCGCTCCAAAATCGGTAATATCCTGAGCGATCAAAACAATCTCCGTCACCCCCTGGTCAGCGAGATGATGAGCCTCTGTGACAACCGAAGCAATACTCCGTGACCGTAATTTCCCACGGAGCTGCGGGATAATACAGTAGGAACAATGGTTGGAACACCCCTCGGCTATTTTGACATAGCTGGTGTAAGTGGGCGATGAATTGACCCGGGGTGTTTCATGATCGTAAAGATATTCGGGGAGACCGATTTTCTCAACCGGGGCATCATTCTGCAACTGCTGCTCAATCAGCTCAACAATTTGTGGCCCTTCTGCTGTGCCGAGAAACAGATCAACTTCCGGCAATTGCTCTTTTAAAATATTTTGATAACGTTGCGGCAAACAACCGGCAACAACCAATAATTTACAGTTCCCCTCCTCTTTATAGTCACTCACTTCCAGAATAGTATCGACTGATTCTTCCTTGGCATCATTGATGAACGCACAGGTGTTGACAATAATGATATCAGCCTGACTTTCATCCAAAATAATTTCATAACGATCCAACGGTAAATGGCCCAGCATCACCTCTGAATCAACCAGATTTTTCGGGCAGCCGAGGCTGACCAAGCTCACTTTTAATTTATCCACGTATCACTTCCTGATTATTTTTGATGTTTCTACTCATAGGTCGCCTAAAACAACCCGCTACGAGCGCATATTTTCAAATTGAAGTTCAATCTCCAGATCTTTCCCTTTGAGCATTTGCATCACCTCTTGCAGGTCATCAATTTTCTTACTACTGACCCGAACCTGATCTTCCATAATTTGTGCCTGGACTTTCAGCTTGGTTGCTTTAATCAGCTTCACAATCTCTTTCCCCTTTTCCTTGCTGATCCCTTGTACAATTGAGGCCTTAACGCGTACAGCACCGGCAGAGGCAACCTCTTCTTTCCCATAATTGAAACACTTTGGAGAAACCTTACGGCGCACCAGTTTACCAATCAGGATGTCTTTAATCGCTTGTAACTTGTAGTCATCAGCGGCAAGAATATTCAGGGAATCCGGCTCCAACGTGACCTCATTTGTTGTCCCCTTAAAATCATAACGTTGGGAAATTTCTTTGATCGCCTGATTGACCGCATTGTCCACTTCTTGAAAATCAACTTTTGAAACAATATCAAAACTTGGCATTGTTTTACCCTTTCTCGACTCATTCTGATTCTGATGAAATAAAGCTCAAAGAATCAGAGACTTATAACACAAAACCGCTCCGTGATAAAAGCAACGGAACGGTCATCACCTAAAATATATCTCGAAGAGACAAACTCAAAAACTCAACTGCTCACCGGGATCTACCAACTCCACTCCGGCCGGTCGTTCAAAGCTGAACAACTTGTCAGCAAGCTTCTGGTTGACCTGGACATCACGAAACTCAATCGCCGTAAGATTCCCACTAGGGTCGGTGACCAGAGTTGATATTATTGGAAATACCTCACCAGTTTTATGCTTTTTCAGCCAATTGTTAATGGCTTCTTTATTAACAACAATCTCGATCTTCTGGATAAACTGCGATGCCTGACGGGGCTCTAACTGCAACAAATAACCGCCATTTTCAACAACCCGAGGGGATCCCCAGCTGATGAAAAAATCCTGTGAAAGATTGCCCAGACCGCTGAGAAAAGTGACCGGATTTTGCCCCTGCTGAGCGTCAATCTTCCCGATGTCACTCTCGATCACCTGACGGTTTTCAGGAAGGTAGACCCACATCGTCTGACCATCTGAAATAATTTCCTGAACTGTCGGTTTGTGGTATTCCCAACGAAATTTTGCCAATACAGATTTCTGTGCGGCAGCAGCTATAAATTTGAACTGGACAACCCCTTGACCGTGTTGGGTTCGATCAATCGAAGCGATATGTGACTCCTGGAAAAAATTGGCACTAAAATCCTTTATTTGCTCAGAACTTTTAGTTTCAGCCTTGAACGGTGTTTCCAGAGCACCGATAACATCGCCTAGGTCAACCTCTGCCGCTCCTGATGTCAGAGGAATACACAGCAGCAATAACAGGCCTGTCATCAGCCCT
>CAZGKZ010000141.1:0-3832 GCA_964526315.1 uncultured Geobacteraceae bacterium | reverse complement strand
TGATTACTGAATAAATTCAAGATAAGGGGTATTGTTGATTTGGTGCTCAACTAAAGTTAAAGTGCCAAATCAACAATATTCACCCACCACCAAATAAAATCACAACCGGGAACCGATCGGTCTTTACAAAAAACTACGGTAAAAATCCCTCTCCATCAAATGGCCACTTGTCTTCCGGAAAATTGGTGATTAAATATAATTATAAATCATATTTTTGACCCTCGGCAACATCACCTCATCCTCTGGAGGCGACAGTAAATGTATGACGTCATCATCATCGGTGGTGGAATCGTTGGCTGTGCTCTGGCTCGTGAGTTATCCAGGTACAAGCTACGGTTGGCTCTGATTGAAAAATGGGTTGAAGTCGGGTTCGGAACCAGTAAAACCAATTCGGGAATCATCCATGCAGGACACCACTCGGCACCGGACACATTCAAAAGCAAGTTCGAGTGGACCGGCAATCAGATGTGGGACGATCTTGCGAGGGATCTAAAATTCGGCTTTAAACGGATTGGCGAACTGCTTATCGCACAAAAACCTGAAGATCTGCAATTTTTGGAAGATCTCAAAAAACAAGGGGAATCCAGAGGTGTTACTGGTCTGGAAATCTGGAAATCAAAACGGCTGCAAAAAGAGGAGCCCAACCTCAGCCACACCATCATTCAAGCTCTCTATGCACCTACAGCGGCCGTTCTCAACCCTTATGAAGCTTGCTTCGGACTTATTGAATCTGCCCGGCAAAATGGCACTGAACTATTCTGCGACCACCGGGTAGTTTCCATCAATCGTAATGATGATGGGTTTGTCATTCAGACAAAACAAAAAACCTTTCAGTGCCACATCATCATCAATGCAGCCGGGTTGTTCGCCGACCAGATCGCAGCAATGGTCAATGCCGACAACTTTAAAATCTTCCCCCGCAAGGGTGAAGAATATATGCTGGATCGCCGGCTGCAGGGAATTACCACCCACCTGATTTTCCCGACCCCCTCTGCCAACAGCAAAGGGGTTCTTATTATTCCGACGGTTGATGGGCCAATCATGGTTGGTCCAACAGCGGAAGATGTTGATGATCGGGATAACTTATCCACCAGTTTTTCTGGAGCAAACCAGATTTTTACAGCGGTTCGTAAATATTGTCCGGCCATCTCTGAACGGGACACCATCACCGAATTTGCCGGGCTGCGGGCAGTTTCAGACACAAACGATTTTATTATCGAGCCATCAGTGGTCAAAGGTTTCTACAATGTCGCCGGGATTCAATCCCCTGGACTCACGGCAGCACCGGCAATTGCCACTTACGTCACCGCAATGCTCCATTCCGATGGTCTCCCCCTGGTGGAGAAATCAGTCTGGAAAGGTGATATTGACGGGCCACCCCGCTTTGTGCGGATGAGCGCAGAAGAACGAAAGGCAGCAATTCTCCAAGATTCGGCCTATGGACGGATTGTCTGCCGTTGTGAAACAGTTACAGAGGCTGAAATTCTGTATGCAATCAAGCACGGAGCCCGCACCCTTGACGGAGTGAAGTTCCGGGTGCGGGCTGGTATGGGGCGCTGCCAGGGGGGATTCTGTACGACACGAATTATGGCTATTCTCTCGCGAGAGCTGGGAATTCCGCTGGATGAAATCACCAAACGTGGTCAAGGATCAGAGGTTTGTTTTCCCCGTCACGACAGCAGGTCAGTGGAGGGTGACGCATGAAAAATCCACTGCAGAAAAAATATGATGTCGTGATTGTCGGTGGTGGTCCCGCTGGTCTGGCAGCAGCACTGGGTGCGCGGGAGGCGGGAGCAGAATATATTCTGGTAATTGATCGTGAAATTGAGGCAGGGGGGATTCTTAACCAATGTATTCACAGTGGCTTTGGTTTGCACTATTTCAAGGAAGAACTCACTGGTCCTGAATATGCCGAGAGGTTTGTCCGCAGTGTCTTGTCTGAAAATGTAGATATTTTGACTGACTCTTACGTGATCGACATCAGTCCTGACCTGCAACTGGAAATTATCAGCGGCAATTATGGTTACCTGCAATTTAAAACACAAGCGGTTGTTCTGGCTATGGGTTGTCGAGAACGGACGCGGGGAGCCATTCGTACCCCGGGATTCAGACCCGCCGGAGTGATGACAGCAGGTTTGGCACAAAAAATGGTCAACCTCAACGGACTCCTTCCCGGGCAGCGTATCGCTATTCTCGGTTCTGGAGATATCGGTCTGATCATGGCTCGCCGGCTGGTTTTAGAGGGGTGTGAGGTTGTCGGGGTGTATGAATTACAACCCTATTCCAACGGTCTCACCCGCAACGTGGTTCAATGTCTGGACGACTTTGATATTCCCCTGCACCTCTCTTCAACCGTTGCCTTTATCCATGGGCTCGACCGCGTGGAACGACTGACAATCGCACCGGTCAATGATCAACTTATCCCCGATTCAAGTCGATCCTGGGACGTCGATTGCGATACCCTGCTCCTCTCCATTGGACTGATCCCGGAAAATGAACTTTCTACCAAGCTGAGACTCCATATGGACCCGGCCACCGGAGGTCCCCGAGTGAGCAGCACCCTGGAAACATCCCTGCCCGGAGTGTTTGCATGTGGCAATGTCCTTCATGTTCACGACATCGTCGATTTTGTCTCGGAAGAGGCTCTCCGTGCAGGTCGATTTGCTGCAGAGCTTGCTCTTGGAATGCGCCGCCCCGGTGACAACATCTCTCTTCAATTGGGAGAAAATATTGCGTCCTGTGTTCCCCATAGCCTCTCCCCCGATCGGGAACAAGTTATCTACCTGCGAGTCAAGCAACCGATGAAAGATTGCGTTCTAACCATTGGTGACCGTTATGAAAGAAAGTTCCGTATGCTGATCCCTGCAGAGATGATCCGATTGACTCTCAAACCGGATATTCTTGATCACTACTTCGGTGACAACTTGAAAATTGATGTCCGTCTACGGGAGGGGGTGTAATGGTTGAGATAAAACACCTCACCTGCATCGGCTGCCCGATGAGTTGTCCCCTGGAACTGACGATTGTTGACGGAGAACTTCGTGAAATTACTGGTAACGAATGTCAGCGTGGAGAGGATTATGCCCGACAGGAGTACACTGCTCCCAGCAGAATGGTCAGTACAACAATTGCCTGCCACTCAGGGCTCTGGCCCCGCTTGCCGGTCAAAACAGCGGAGGCAATTCCCAAAGATAAAGTGATAGAAGCAGTCCGGATTCTACATACCCTGACAGTCAAAGCCCCGATTCAGGCAGGCCAGGTTATTTTAGATAATGTTGCCGAAACAGGAATTTCGGTCATTTCAACTCGGAGTCTTCCCCCTGGTGGAAAATCTTAGACAAGGACAGAAAGTTCATATCAATAGGCGGATACGATTGTTGACAATTACGACTTATTTAGTTATGAATATGAAAAAATAACAAGTTCCTATCGATTGCAAAACAAAAGGAGAAAATTATGCTCTCAATTAAGCCTATTTTATTGACCCTCTTCGTAACCATGATTCTCGCAACTCCGGTATTTGCAATTGATACTGCAGTCACTTATCAGAGTGGACTCTTTGTCCTTTCGTTTGTCGGCTTCTGTACTCTCGTGGTAATTGCCCAACTGATTCCCGCAATTCTGATGTTGTTTGGCTTGACTAAAGATATGCCTGAAGGACTGTCTGGGAAAAAAGCATAGTGTTTCTACTTTGGATCTGAATCCAGTGGGTATAGCAAAAACTTTATGAAGCACTCATTCGATCCAAGCACTTGCACTCTCATTCCACCGGTCACTCACGGACTCGGGTTGAGATAATATTTAACCGTTCAAAACCTTACCGCAATAGTGT
>CAZGKZ010000140.1:0-3834 GCA_964526315.1 uncultured Geobacteraceae bacterium | reverse complement strand
CCTCTCTGGATTTGGATCGTGAAAAAGGGTGTATCCGTTCTCAGGAATACGCTTATAGCCAGGATGGTGGTCTGGCGGTCCTTTATGGAAATCTGGCGGTTGATGGATGTATTGTCAAAACCGCTGGTGTCGATGCAGCCAATCTCACTTTTACCGGCCCCGCTCGTATTTTTGAAAGCCAGGAAGAGGCGATTGAGGGGATACTTGGTGATAAGGTTCAGTCTGGCGATGTGGTAGTGATCCGCTATGAAGGACCGAAGGGTGGTCCGGGGATGCAGGAGATGCTCTATCCTACCAGCTACTTGAAATCAAAGGGGCTCGGAAAGGCTTGTGCCCTGATTACTGATGGTCGTTTTTCCGGGGGAACCTCAGGATTGTCAATTGGACATGTGTCACCGGAAGCCGCCGAAGGGGGGGCGATTGCGCTGCTGGAAGAGGGCGATCTGGTTGCCATTGATATCCCCAGTCGTGAAATTACCATGCAGGTTGCCGATGATATTTTGCAGCAACGACGGGATGCGATGGTCGCAAAGGGAAAACAGGCATGGAAACCGGCACTTCGTCAGCGTCAGGTCAGCCGTGCTTTGCAGGCTTATGCCGCAACCACAACCAGTGCGGCTCGGGGAGCTATCCGTGATCTGGAACAATTGGAAACACGTCGATAACTTTGAGATAAGGTCTGGATATAAGTAACAACAAAAGAGCCGATGTCATCTGACATCGGCTCTTTTGTTATCTATGAGGCTGTCGGCTCTTACAAAAAACTACCGCAAGCTCTGGCTATTTTTTGATTGGTTTGCTCTCTTCAATTAATTTGAGGAGTTCGTCCAGTGGTTTATATCCCGGGGCGACTTGTCCATTGGGTAAAATGAGAGTTGGTGTCCCATGGATTCCCAGTTGCTGGGCAAGTTTTAGATTGTTTTCGATAGTGTCTGTCTTGCAACTCGGTTCCGGCAATGATTTTCCAGCAAAGGCTTGTTCCAGTTGCTCTAATGATTTATTACAGAGAATCGTCTGGGTGATCTGTTTTGAGCTGGGTTTAAGAGGAATCAGTTTGTTGTAAAAAGCCAGATCCGGATTTTTCTTAACCGCTTCCTGCAGAACTTTGTGAAGTTTACTACAGTAAGGACAGTGGGGGTCGGTGAAAACAATGATATGTTGCGTTGCCTCAGGACTTCCGACAATCAAGGCATCCTCAAGTGGAATCGTTGAGATATCAACAGGATTGAGCCGTTGGTAATGTGCATCGGTCAAATTTTTACGGTCTTTGAGGCGAATAACATTTCCGGTAAATAAGTAAGAACCACTGCCGTCAAGGTAGATGGGGACGACCCTTCCTTGCATTTTCATCGTGACAAGATAGAGTCCGGGAATTTCTGCCGGATCAACCGATAAAACTTCACCTTGAATTCCGTTAAGAGCTTTGATAGCAGACTCTTTAGTGAGTACTGGTTGGTTGCTGGTTGTTGAGTTGCTGGCAGCAAATACTAAAGGTGGAGTTAATAGAAAAATCAGTAATAATAAAGCTGGACGCACAAAATCCTCCTGTTGGTTTACTTGGGGTTATTGGTTAGCAATGTCTTGGTTGTTTTCAAACTCTAGCACATCCAGTTTTCTGTCACCAGTCTGGGAGACAGCGATTGTTAAGCGTAGAAAAATGGTTTGACAAAAAAACTCCCTTTTTCTATAGTTTAGCCGTTTTTGCCCTCTGGATTTAGTGGGGGTTTTATTTTATCCGGGAGATCATTGGATTATGTCGAAAAAATTTAAAATTGCCGTTCTGTCTGGTGATGGAATTGGCCCTGAAGTGATGGCAGAAGCCCTCAAAGTGCTTGACGCTATCGAAAAAAAATATGCTGTCAGTTTCGAGCGGACAATGGCGAATGTTGGCGGAGTTGGAATTGATAACGAGGGGACGGCATTGCCCGATAAAACCGTTGCTATCTGTAAACAATCTGATGCGATTCTGTTTGGTAGTGTCGGTGGTCCCAAGTGGGAAAGCTTACCCCCTGATGAACAACCGGAACGGGGTGCTCTATTGCCCCTGAGGAAGATTTTTGGGCTATTTTGTAACCTGCGGCCGGCGATTATATTTCCAGCGCTGACCGGCGCTTCCAGTCTGAAGGAGAGTGTGATTGAGGGTGGTTTTGATATTTTGGTGGTTCGTGAATTAACCGGTGGCATTTACTTTGCCTCACCGAAGGGGATAGAGGGTGAAGGGGGAGAACGAACCGGTTTCGATACAATGAAGTATTCGGTTGCCGAAGTTGAGAAAATCACCCACGTTGCCTTTGAAGCGGCTCGTAAGCGGGATAAGAGGGTTTGTTCTATCGATAAAGCCAATGTCCTCTCGACGTCGGTGCTGTGGCGTGAAGTTGTTGAGCGGGTTGCCAAAGAGTATCCCGATGTAGAACTGTCCCACATGTATGTTGATAATGCGGCAATGCAACTGGTTCGCTGGCCGAAGCAGTTTGATGTGATGCTGTGTGGAAATATGTTCGGCGATATTATTTCGGATGAAGCGGCGATGTTGACCGGATCGCTCGGAATGTTGCCCTCTGCCTCACTGGCAGAAGGAACTTTCGGGATGTACGAACCGTCAGGTGGCAGTGCCCCCGACATTGCCGGGCAGGGGATTGCCAATCCGATTGCACAGATTCTTTCTGCATCGATGATGTTACGTTATTCTTTTGGTATGCTTGAGGCTTCTGATGCAATTAATTCTGCAGTGGAAGAGGTGCTGAAGGATGGTTATCGTACTGGTGATATCTATCAGGATGGCGCTGGTGAGAAGAAGGTCAATACCGTGGCAATGGGCAATGCAATTATTGCTAAGTTGGGTTGCTGATTCTAAAATTAGACAGAGTGGTACTTGAGTGAACAACAGGGAGCTTTGTGGCTCCCTGTTCTATTGTCAGGGTAAGGATTGAATGGCTAGAATTAAGCTGATTATTGCTTATGACGGAACTGATTATGTCGGCTGGCAATATCAACCAAATGGCATCTCTGTGCAACAACGGCTAGAGCAGGCGTTGCAGCAATTAACCGGAATTATCCATACGGTCTATTCTTCCGGTCGAACTGATTCCGGTGTCCATGCGCGGGGGATGGTTTGCCATCTGACAACTGAGAGAGATTTACCATTAAGTGCCTGGCGGGAGGGTGTGAACCGGTTTCTCCCTGATGATATTGCGGTTCGACATGTGGAACTGGTCGATAACCAATTTCATGCCCGTTTTTCTGCTCGCGGCAAACATTATCGCTACACGATATTGCGTGATCAGGTTCGGTCTCCGCTGGACAGTAAAACCAGTTGGCTGGTGAAGAAATCCCTTGATGTCGAAAAAATGCAGCAATCAGCCAAAAATTTTATTGGCCAACATGATTTTTCTGCATTTCGAACCAGCGGGTGCTCTGCTAAGACGACTGTTCGGGAAATATTCTCGATTGATTTCAGTGAAGATGGCTCATTGCTTCACATCGATATCTGTGGCAGTGGTTTTCTGAGAAACATGATCAGGATGATGGTTGGAACACTGGTCCAGGTTGGACGAGGCAAAAGACCGGCCACGGTAATTAAACAACTATTAGAAGAAACCGGATCTGTAGCTGCTCCGTTGACTGCTCCGGCCCAGGGACTCTGTTTGATGGAGGTCTATTTTTAGCTGGCAGCAGAACAGGCAGAAGAATTAAAAATAAAGCTATTGTCGGGTGACGAATTATCTTGACAGGTGCAGGTGACTCAGATAGATTTACCGCTTTGTGAGCCCCACAACCCTTTAAGTCATAAGTTCAGAGAGGAATGCGATGAGTACTCTAGTCGCTAAAGAGCAG
>CAZGKZ010000139.1:0-3837 GCA_964526315.1 uncultured Geobacteraceae bacterium | reverse complement strand
ACTCCAAACTCTTTTGCCACCTGTTTGACGATCTCTTTCCAGCTAAGATCACTCTCTCCGCGCAAGCGAAGCAACGCTTCACGGACCGTCCCCTCAGGTTGACGCTCAGGGGCGGGGGCAAGCAGCAGCACAATTTCCCCTTTGACCCCGTTTTGAGAAAAATGTTCGAGGGCTTCGTCAACTGTTCCACTAAACAGTTCTTCGTGCCGCTTGGTCAATTCTCGGGCGATAGCAATCAACCGATCGCCACCACAGATCTCAGCCATGTCGGCAAGAGATGCCAGCAAGCGATGTGGTGCTTCGTAACAAGCGATGGTTTGCTTCTCATCCTTAATCTGTTGAAAGACTTGGCAGCGTCCATGGGTTTTTGCCGGGAGAAAGCCGATAAAATGAAAACCGTCGGTCGGCAAGCCAGAGATCGACAGGGCGGCAATCAAAGCCGAGGGGCCGGGAACTGCCACAGCCGTCACCCCTGATTTACGACATCGAGAGATCAGCCGATGTCCGGGATCAGCAATACAGGGAGTCCCGGCATCACTGATCAAAGCAATCGATTTCCCCGCCTGCAGCTTTTCAATTAACTGTTCGGCACGGGCCTCCTCGTTGTGTTCATGATAGGAGACCAGAACACCATCAATGGCGTAATGATTTAATAATTTACGACTATGCCGGGTATCCTCAGCAGCAATCAGATCAACTTCCTGAAGAATCCGCACTGCGCGATAGGTCATATCCTCCAGATTGCCAATCGGTGTCGCAACGACATAGAGGGTACCGCTCACGCCAACCCCTCCAATTGTTGCAGCCAGAGATCAACAGCGGCATCGCTCGGCATCCGCCAGTCACCACGGGGTGAAAGTGCCACACTTCCAACCTTTGGACCATCCGGCAAACAGGAGCGTTTAAACTGCTGACTGAAAAATCGCCGATAGAACTGGCGCAACCACTGCAACAGATCGCTGTGGGAATAGTCGGCAGCAAAAGCCTGCTCGGCCAGCATCAACACTTTTTTCGGTGGAAAGTGCATCCGCACCACCTGATAGAGGAAGAAATCGTGCAATTCATACGGACCAACCACCTGTTCCGTCAGCTGTTTGATATTGCCATCGGCATCAGGAGGAAGCAGCTCTGGCGAAACCGGCGTGGCACAGACATCTTCCAGAATTTCGGAGATGCGACCGCTGAATTCTTCTTTGGCACACCAGTCAACCAGATACCGGACCAGCGTTTTCGGCACACCACAGTTGACCCCATACATCGACATATGATCGCCGTTATAAGTACACCAGCCAAGGGCCAATTCAGAGAGATCACCGGTCCCAATCACCAGACCATTCACCTGATTAGCCACATCCATCAGAATTTGTGTTCGCTCCCGGGCCTGACTGTTCTCATAAGTAATATCGTGCAATTCCGGATCATGACCAATATCAGTAAAATGCTGCAGCACCGCTTGGTCAATCGGAATTATCCTTAACTCAACCCCTAACTGATTCGCCAATTCTTCGGCATTTCCCCGGGTTCTCCCGGTTGTACCAAATCCCGGCATGGTCAAAGTGACAATTCCGTTTCGATCCAGCCCGATCCGGTCGAATGCTTTGACCGTGACCAACAATGCCAGCGTTGAATCCAGACCACCCGACAGACCAATCACCACTTTTTCACAATTGGTATGACGTAAGCGTTTGATCAGTCCAGTTGTCTGGATTTGAAAAATTTCGTGACAGCGAGCCGCCCGTTCAGCGTCATCAGGGGGGACAAATGGAGTTTTGCTCAACGGACGACGTAGAGATGTCACCGCAGCAGAATTTAGTTGAAATTGCTGAACCCGAAACGGCTGTTGTAAAGAACCCATACCAAAATGGCTGCTGCGTTGCCGCTCACCAACCAGACGATCCAGATCAACATCAGCCAGTGCCAACTGACTGGAAAATTGAAATCGTTCGGTCTCTGCCAGAATCTGACCATTTTCAGCGATCAGAGAGTGGCCGGAAAAGACCAGATCGGTACTCGATTCGTTAGGTCCTGCTGAAGCATAGGCATAAGCCGCCAGACACCGGGCCGATTGGGATGCGACCAGGTTGCGCCGATAGGCGTGTTTGCCAAGAATCTCGGGGCTGGCCGATAGATTCAGTAACAAAGTGGCCCCGGCCATCGCCTGAGAGCCACTGGGAGGAGCTACCGACCAGGCATCCTCACAAATTTCAATCCCGATCAGTGCGCTGGGAAAGTCTGCAACTTGAAACAATAGATCAGTCCCAACAGGAATCTGCTGAGTATCGAGCTGCAAAGAATCGACAGGACATTCAAAGGCCGAACAAAACCAGCGCTGTTCGTAAAATTCACCACTATTGGGCAAGAAGGATTTAGGGACAAGTCCGCAGATTTTACCCCCGGAGATAAACGCCGCACAATTAAACAATCGCCCGGAGATCGAAATCGGAGCGCCAACCACCAGAGTCACATCTTCTGCAGCCGACAATTGCGCCAATTCGAGGAGAGCTGTTTCAACTTTTTGTTGGAGTTGTTGCTGAAAAAACAGATCGGCACAGCTGTACCCGGTCAGGCATAGTTCGGGATAGAGGATCAACCGACATTGTTTCAGATGGGCAAGGCGGGCAATTTTACAAATTTCAGCACAATTGTAGTCAACATCGGCAACCTTCAGCTCCGGGGTAGCAACTCCAATTCGTAATAAACCAAAATCGGCAAGAGAGATAGAAGATTTTCCGTTCTGCTTAGCCATATTCACTCCAGTACAATGACCACAGAGTTTTTAATCAGACAAGGAAAAGGCATCTTGAATATGTGTTATCTGGACTTCAGCACCACTCTGGCACAAAATTGCGATAACATCAAATCGGGGCTGTAATTTCGGCTTTTTATTATTCTGCAGATACCAGTGAGCGGTACGGATAATTTGCCGCTGTTTCCGCGGGCCAACCGCCTCCTGGGGTGTCCCGAAGAGCGTGCTACGCCGGGTCTTCACCTCAATAAATACCAACCAGGATTTATGCCGGGCAATGATGTCGATCTCGCCGACCGGAGTCCGATAGTTACGTTCAATAATCTTCATCCCCTGCCGGGATAAATAATCTGCTGCCCGCTCCTCCCCCCAGGCTCCCAGAGTCAAACGCGCTTCAGTCAACGACTTTCTCCAGATACTCCTTCACCCCGGAAAAAGTTTTCCGATGTAAATAACATGGTCCGAATTCAGCAATTGCCTGACGATGTAAGCGGGTTCCATAACCTTTGTGTTTAGCAAAACCGTATTCGGGTAATTGGTTGGCAAAGCTTTGCATGATTCGATCTCGAACAACTTTAGCAATCACCGAAGCGGCGGCAATTGAAAGGGAACGACTATCCCCTTTTATCAGGGTCTGTTGGGAGATTTTGAGTGGTATTGGAGTGATTCCATCAATGAGCAAATGGTCGGGCGTCTTGGGTAAATGTAAAATTGCCCGCTCCATGGCCAGCAGTGTTGCCTGGAGAATATTAATCCGGTCAATCTCTGCAACCGATGCAACGCCGACACCGACAGCCGTTGCCCGCTGACGGATCTGTGGGTAGAATCTGTTCCGCTGTTTTTCTGTCAATTTCTTTGAATCGGTCAACCCCGGCAGTTCAAACTCTTCTGACAGAACCACCGCAGCCGCAACTACCGGTCCAGCCAGAGGACCACGACCAGCCTCATCGATCCCCGCAACAAATTTAAAACCACGGCTTTTTGCCTGAATTTCAAAGTAGTTTATCGATACAATATCGTTTTCAAACAATTCCCGGCTACCCATACTGTCATCACCAAACATAAAAAAACCAATAAGATCAGAGTATTTG
>CAZGKZ010000138.1:0-3871 GCA_964526315.1 uncultured Geobacteraceae bacterium | reverse complement strand
AATCGCTCAATATCTTTTCGCGCCTCCTGCCCGACAGTTTTAATCATCTGTCCCCCCTTACCAACGATGATTTTTTTGTGACTATTTCGTTCAACATGGATGGTTGCCTGGATCACAACCAGATTTTTTTCCGGCTTCTCTTCAAATGTATCAACCTGAACCCCGACACCGTAGGGGATCTCTTCACTGGTCCGACGCATGATTTTTTCGCGCACCAGTTCGGCAACAATAAAACGTTCCGGCTGATCGGTCAGCATATCCTCCGGATAGTAACGTGGCCCTTCCGGTAGAAGGGGTTCTATCGCCTGCAATAGTTGTGGCACCCCATCCCCACCCCGGGCGGAAAGGGGAATCACCTCGGCAAATTTGAACCGTTCAGAATACTGTTGGATCAACTTAAGCAACTTTGGTGGTTTAACCAGGTCAATTTTATTAATAATCAGAAAGACCGGCACCGAGGATCGATCCAGAAGCTTAAGAATATATTCATCACCGCCACCGGGAGAATCATCAGCTTCGACCAGAAACAGAATCAGATCGACATCGGCACAGGCACCAATCGCCTGATCAACCATAAATCGATTCAATTTCCCTTTCGCTTTATGAATCCCCGGAGTATCGACAAACAGAGCCTGTCCGGCAGAAAAGTTATGAATACCAAGAATCCGGTTCCGGGTCGTTTGCGGTTTATTTGAGGTTATTGCAACCTTCTGTCCCAGGATTCGGTTAAGCAAAGTTGATTTACCGACATTAGGCCGGCCGATAATTGCAATAAATCCAGATACAAATTTTTCTTCCTGCATAAATTTATTTTGTCTCTCTTAATAAGGGATGATCCAACGCGACCGCTGCCGCTTTCTGTTCGGCATTCTTTTTACTGCTGCCACTCCCTTTACCCAGCAATTTTCCGGAAAAATAAACTTCCATGGAAAACGTTTTTTGGTGATCAGGACCGGCAACCTGGACTAATTGATATTCAGGAAGATGGCCATATAGCGCCTGCAGACGTTCCTGTAAACAAGTTTTATAATCACTTCCATAGCGCAACAGAGCTGATTTTTCAATCACGTCACGAAACAGCCCCTCTACCACTTGACTGACCGGAGCAAACCCGCCCTCCCGATAAATAGCTCCCAGGAGTGCTTCAAGGGTATCTGCAAGTAAACTTGGTTTTTCACCCCCGCCACTCCGTTTTTCCCCTTTTCCCAAGCGGAGGACCGTCCCAAGCTGCAACTGACTCGCAATTTGCGAAAGCCCTCGCTCACTGACAACTTCAGCACGGATTCTGGTCAACCCCCCTTCCGGAATATCCGGGTAGTGATTAAAAACCCAATCACTGACAGCTAACTCAAGAACCGCATCACCAAGAAATTCCAAACGCTCATTGTGGGGGACAAATTCAGCCTGTTCGTTGCTGAAAGATTTATGGGTCAATGCCTGAAGCAGCAACGGTCGATCAGTAAACGTATAACCGATCGTTCGCTCCAAATTGTTAAGATAATTTTCCACCTTGCCTCCACACAATGGTCAACTTGCGCGGAGTATAACTAAATCGGTGCAGCAGCACAATTAACTTGAGCATAAAATTGCCAGCTATTTACCTTGATTCATTTCTCACCGTTTCTCTATAATGGCACTATTCACCTGATTTATACGAGTTAGTAACCATAGATATAGCTGACAACATGACCTTTAACGCAATAACTGGCCATCAACAACAGAAAAACATCCTTCAGCGAGCTCTTGACTGCCAGCGGATTGCCCACGCCTATCTTTTTGAGGGGCCCGATGGCATTGGCAAAAAGATGATGGCACTGGCTTTTGCCCGCGCTCTTTTCTGTCAAAATGGGATCGGTTGCGGAAAATGTCCCGCCTGCCTCAAAGTTGACAACCACAACCATCCCGATATTCATCTTCTTGAAGCGAATGATGCAGCACTGAAGATTGCTCAGATCCGAACCTTGCAACAGGATCTGTCACTGCGCCCACTGGAGGGAAACCATAAGGTTTGTCTGATTGATGGTGCCGAGCACTTCACTAATGGGGCAGCAAACGCCCTCCTGAAAACGCTGGAAGAGCCACAGCCGGGAACCTTAATTATTCTTCTGACCAGCCAGCCGGAGAGGCTATTACCGACAATCCGTTCCCGTTGTCAGAGACTCCCCTTTTCCGCTCTACCAAAACAGCTACTGGCATCTCTGTTGGCACAGAAACTGGATCTCAATACGAGTCAGTCACTCATTCTAGCAGCCCTGTCAGAAGGAAGTTTTCAAAAAGCACTGGGACCACACCGCGAGTTTTTTCTGGAAAAACGGGGGCAACTGATTCAATCCTTGTCAGCATTGTCATCAAGCAGTATTATCCCAACCTTCTCTTTTGCCAATGAACTTGAGATGGAAAAGGAAACACTCCCCATTATCCTGGATATTTTCCAGGCTTTTTATCGGGATCTACTCCTGCTCAAGCATGACCGCCCGGTAGAAGAATTAATTAATCAGGATCTGCTGGAATTATTGCAACAACAGAACCAGCTAACAACAACTGCCAGCCTGCTCACAAAACTAAAAGCGTTGGAATCAGCCCGTTTCCATCTACATCGTAACGTTAATCGACGCTTGGCACTGGAAGTCATGCTGATGCGGCTAACCGCTGCCTGATCTTACTAAGGACAAATATATTCATGGAAAAACTTAATATAGTCAGTATTTCATTTCACACTGCGGGGAAGATTTTTGATTTTGATTCGCAGAATTTCAAACTCAGTCCGGGAGATAAAGTAATTGTGGAGACAGAACGGGGTCGTGCCCTCGGGACGGTTGTCAAACTACCCCGTGAAATCACACCGGATCAAGCCCCACCAAAGCTCAAATCAATTCTGCGGATTGCGGTAGAAAATGACCTGCAGATGGCTCAGAGCAACTCTCTCAGGGAGCAGGAAGCCTTGCAATTTTGTCGTCTGCGGGTCAAGCAGCGCAATATGGAGATGAAACTGGTCCGGGCCGAATATCTGTTTGATGGTTCAAAGATTATCTTCTACTTTACCGCTGATGGTCGGGTTGATTTTCGTGAGTTAGTCCGCGATCTGGCACAACACTTCCGCACCCGGATTGAGATGCGGCAGATCGGGGTCAGAGATGAAGCCAAACAGGTTGGTGGTCTGGGAATCTGTGGCAGAGAACTCTGTTGCAGCTCTCACTTGCGTGAATTTGTTCCGGTTTCGGTTAAAATGGCGAAGGCGCAGGGGCTGGCGCTCAATCCAACTAAAATTTCCGGGCAGTGTGGGCGGTTACTATGCTGTCTGGCTTATGAATATGAAACCTACAATGAAATGAAGAAATGTCTGCCGAAATGTGGCAAAAAACTCCACATTCAATCTGGAGATGCTGAAGTTATTTCACGGGATATCCTGGCGCAAAAGGTGACCCTGAGAAGCCCCAATGGTGACCGCTGCCAGATGCACATTGAAGAGCTTAACAAAGAACTCAATGATGTAGAAAAAGGGATCACAGAAGCACCGGCTAAAACTGCGGAACCGATTAAAAAGGGGCCGGTGAAACGGCCCAATAAAAGCAGAAGCAGACCAAATAAGCCTAACAGGCCGCCACAACCACAGGAAACAACCCAAAAGAACAATGAAAAACCGGTTACAGAACAAGGTCAACAAGCCAAAAAAGAAAATTCGGGACAGGAAAAAAACAAACGACGTCGCAGAAGACCGAGACGCCGGTCAAACCGGCAAGCAAAACCACCGGAGAATAAAACCTGACGGTAGCGCAACCTTTGGCTACTTTCATTTACCAGCGCAGTCATACTTCAGATAAAATGTCATCCGCTTACGGGAGCTTGAAATGAGTAAAACTTTTTATGTCAC